>JBIQHO010000107.1:0-10423 GCA_044508545.1 Bradyrhizobiaceae bacterium
ACGCGGTTGGCGGTGGCGATGGCGATGGCGCCGCCCGAGCCGCCCTCGCCGATGATGACGGCGACATTGGCGACGCCGAGCGACAGGCAGGTATCGGTCGAGCGGGCGATTGCCTCGGCCTGACCGCGCTCCTCGGCGCCGATGCCGGGATAGGCGCCGGCGGAATCGACCAGCGACAGCACAGGGATATCGAAGCGATCAGCCATGTCCATCAGCCGGACGGCCTTGCGGTAACCCTCCGGCCGCGCCATGCCGAAATTGTGCTTCAGCCGGCTTCCGGTGGTTGCGCCTTTTTCCTGGCCGATGACGCAGATGCTTTCGCCGCGGAAGCGGCCGAAGCCGCCGATCAGCGCCTCGTCCTCGCCGAACTTGCGGTCTCCCGCCAGCGGCGTGAACTCGGTGATGAGGCCGTTGATGAAATCGGAGAAGTGCGGCCGCTGCGGGTGCCTCGCCACCTGGGTTTTCTGCCAAGGCGTCAGGTTGTCGTAGAGATCCTTCAGCGCCTGCGCGGCCTTGTCCTCGATGCTCGAAATCTCCTCGCCGATGTCACTGCCGGAAGCCGCGAGTGCGCGCAGTTCGTCGATCTTGGAGTCGAGTTCAGCGACGGGCTTTTCGAAATCGAGGTAACTGCGCATGGGGTCGGGCATTCCAGCAATATAGGACGAACGTGCGGGGGGACGAAAGGTATTGGCGGGGAGGACAAAAAATCCTTTAATTCAAACGTTTAAGGGAAGCGGCGGAGGGCTGCCGGGCCGGTCGTCGGAAAGCGACGCTGCGCTCTTTCGCGGCTGATCGGCGCGAAGTCAAGTGCCGAGCCGGGGCGGCTTTTCCGGCTGGAGCGGGGCACGACAAAAAAACCCCGGCGTTGCCGGGGGCTCAAGGTGGATCTGAGATTGCCGGACGGGTTCGGCTGTTGTGGGCCGCCGAACCGGCGGCATCAGGCCGACGCGAATCGACCTTGTCATTGACTTACAGATTAGAGCGGCCGTGGCCGGATGGAAGATGGAACTTGGCCGGGACCGCATTTGGTGCGGCCGTGTGATGGTCTGGTAACACCCGGATGCCGGCGGCGTTGCAAGATTCGATATTCGAACCGGCCCCGCGGGCGTCAGACTTCCGCCAGCGGGTGCAGGTCGCGCACCAGACTCTTCAGCCGTTCTTCCACGACGTGCGTATAAATTTGCGTTGTCGAGATGTCGGTGTGGCCGAGCAGCGTCTGCACGATTCGCAAGTCCGCCCCGTTATGCAGCAAGTGACTTGCGAAGGCATGACGCAGCACGTGCGGGGAGACCAGCCGGGGAGCGAGACCGGCCGCCCCCGCCAGCTCCTTCAGTTCGCGCGCGAAATGTTGCCGCGTCAGGTGGCCGCTTTCGCCGAACGAGGGGAACAGCCATTTCGGCTTTGCCGTGGCCGCCTTGCCCTCCCCGCGCTGATCCTCCGTGGCGGCGAGGTAGGCGGCCATCGCCTGTCGCGAGGCGTCGTTGAGCGGCACCAGCCGCTCCTTGTCGCCCTTGCCGCGCACCACGATCATGCGCGCGTCGCGCCGCGCGGCCGACAGCGGCAGCGAGACCAGTTCGGACACGCGCAGTCCGGTGGCGTAGAGCACTTCGAGCAGGCAATACAGCCGCGCCGCGCGCAATCGCTGTGCGGTTGAGGCACCGGGCGCATCGACCGCAGCCTTCGCCCGCGCCAGCAGGCGATCGACATCGGCTATCGACAGCACTTTCGGCAGGCTTCGTCCGCGCCTCGGACCCGACAGGATGGCGGCAGGATCGTCGCTCCTGATCCGTTCGCTCAGCAGAAAGCGAAACAGGTGGCGCATCGCCGACAGGCGGCGGGCGACGCTCGACGACTTGAAGCCACGCACGTCGAGATCGCCGAGATAGTCCCGCAGGGTCTGGGTGCCGGCGGTGACAAAATTCTCGCCCGCGCGCGTCAGGAACGCGGAAAAGTCCTCGAGGTCACGACGATAGGCGCCAACTGTATTCTCGCCGGCGCCTTGCTCGGCCGCCAGCATGTCGAGGAACAGGTTCGTCAGCCTGGAGTCGGATGATTTGCCGGATGTCATGCCGCCGCCTATCGCGTTTCGAGCGAAGTGGATACCGGTTTGCGTCAAGAAAACGCGTCAAAACAAAAGCTGGAGCCTGGCTTTGATTCCGTCAAAGGCTGTGATTCCGCCCAAGCCGGAATAGCTCTAGCAGCTATTTCTTGAGAAATTTGTCCGGGTGGATGGTCACCGTCATTTCCCGCGGCGCCGGATTGACAAAATTCGCCAGCGCGAAGATCACGCCGTAACCGATCGCGCCGATCACCGCGACGACAGTCAGGAAGCGGAACAGGCTGGGCATTGGCGGTCCGGAAATGCGATGGTGACCCTCGGGGCGAATACGAGTGGTCCGATTCTAACATTTGCATCCCGTTGCGGCAGGGAGTTCCTGCAAATGTTAGAATCAAAGGACCACTAGCAACTATCAGGTTTCTAGTGGAGTATTGAATGTGACATTCGCCTGACAAGTTCGCTGCAAAGTGGGTAGCGAATGTCAAATTCACTCCACTAGAGTACCAACATGTTCGCTGGATCGGTGCAAGAGTCTCTGGCACCCCCCTCGGGGAGTAGTATAGCTGGCGGGAAGAGGTGGTCCAATCTGAGGCCGGCATCCGTTCCGCTTTCGGATGTCGAGAATCCGGGGCCGGATCAGCTCCACGCTTGCAACCCCGTTTCGACAGGTGACCTTTGACCTCCGAAACCGTTTCACCGGCCAGTGCGGGCGCGTCCCCGGAGAGCGCGATCGTCGCGGCGCTCGGCGGCCGGTCGCTGGTGCTTGTCGGGATGATGGGGGCCGGAAAGTCCACGATCGGCCGGCGGCTTGCGACGCGTCTTGCGATGCGGTTCGTCGACGCCGATGCCGAGATCGAACTCGCCGCCGGGATGTCGATTCCCGAAATTTTCGAAACTCATGGCGAGCCGCATTTCCGTGACGGCGAGGCGCGGGTGATTGCGCGGCTCCTGAGCGGCGGTCCGGTGGTGCTCGCGACCGGCGGCGGCGCCGTGCTGCGCGAGGAGACCCGAGCGCGCATCGCTGAGCGGGCGATCTCGATCTGGCTCAAGGCCGATGCCGAGGTGATCCTGCGCCGGGTCAGGCGTCGCGCCGATCGACCTCTGCTGCAAACCGCCGATCCCGCCGCGACGATCAGGCGTCTTATCGCCGAGCGCCAGCCCGTCTACCAACTGGCGGATCTTACGATCGCATCGCGTGACGTGCCGTATGAACGGATCGTCGATGAATGCATCGGCTTGCTTCACCACCGCCTGGCCGCCGCGGGCCGGCGGAACTGAAGCCGCCCGGGCTCCGGCGGCCAACCGAAAAGACTTTGACACCAAAGGATTTGATCCAACGCGATGACCGCTCCGCTGAAAACTCCCGACCCGGTTACGGTCGATGTCGCGCTCGGCGACCGTTCCTACGACATCGTGATCGGCCGAGGCATTCTTCCCTCGCTCGGCGACCGAATCGCCGCGCTGCGTCCCGGTGCGCGCGTGGCGATCGTCACCGATAAAAATGTCGCGACCCATTGGCTGCGGCCGACGGAGGCATCGCTGCAAGGCGCCGGCATCGCGACATCGCGGATCGTTGTCGGCGAAGGGGAGGGGTCGAAAAGCTACGAAGGCATCGAGCTTGTCTGTGAAGAACTGATCAAGGCCAGGATCGAGCGCAACGATCTCGTTGTGGCGCTCGGCGGTGGCGTGGTCGGGGATCTCGCGGGCTTTGCCGCCGCGATCGTTCGCCGCGGCGTCGATTTCGTGCAGGTGCCGACATCGCTGCTGGCGCAGGTGGATTCATCGGTGGGCGGCAAGACCGGCATCAATTCGCCCCGGGGCAAGAACCTGATCGGAGCTTTTCATCAGCCGATTTTGGTGGTGGCGGACACCGCCGTGCTGGACACGCTGTCGCCGCGCCAGTTCCGTGCCGGCTATGCCGAGGTCGCCAAATACGGCCTGCTCGGCGACGAACCGTTCTTCGCGTGGCTGGAAGCCAACCATGCCGACATCGTCACGGGCGGCGCGGCGCGCGAACACGCGATCGCCGCCAGTTGCCGCGCCAAGGCCGCCATCGTCGCCCGCGACGAGCGCGAGACCGGCGAGCGTGCGCTGCTCAATCTCGGCCACACCTTCGGCCATGCGCTGGAGACCGCAACCGGGTTTTCCGACCGGCTCTATCACGGCGAGGCGGTGTCGATCGGCATGGTGCTGGCCGCCGAATTGTCGTGCCGGCTCGGGATGATCGCGGAAACTGATGTGTCCCGCATCCAGCGGCATCTGGCGGCGGCGGGCCTGCCGACGCGATTGCAGGACATCGCCGGTTTCAGGCAGGAAGGGCTGGCAGACGCGGACGGGCTTATGGCGCTGATGGCGCAGGACAAGAAAGTGAAGCGCGGCCGCCTCACCTTCATCCTGCTGAAAGCGATCGGCCGGGCGGTCGTGGCGTCCGACGTCGAACCGGCGATGGTTCGCGATTTTCTTGCCGGCAAGCTCGCCGTCGCGCCGGCTTAGGCCCTTCGAATCAGAGAAGTGGAATCAGCAGCGGGACTCTCATTCTGACGTGAGGCTTTTTCTTCGCGCGCACCCGTGCCCACTTCGCACGAAGACGTTATAGTCCGGCATGGTCATGGGCCCCCGATGAGTTCGACGCTCCTCCAGATATTGCTGGCAGTGCTGCTGCTTGCCGCCAATGCGTTCTTCGTTGCGGCCGAATTCGCGCTGGTGAAAAGCCGCGGCTTCCGCGTCAAGGCCATGGTCGAGCGCCGCGCATTCGGCGCGCGGCTCGTGCATGACATCGTCGGCAACATCGAGGCCTATCTCGCCTGCTGCCAGCTCGGCATCACCATGGCGTCTCTCGGTCTTGGCTGGGTCGGCGAGCCGACGGTGGCGGCGCTGCTCGAACCCTTGCTGCGGCCGCTCGCCATGCCGGAACCGGCGCTGCGCCTGACCTCGTTCCTCACCGGCTTTCTGGTGTTCTCCTCGCTGCATATCGTGATCGGCGAACAGGTGCCGAAGACGCTGGCGATCCGCCAGCCCGAGCCGGTGTCGCAATGGATCGCCTATCCGCTTTACGCGGCCTATCTGCTGTTTTTTCCGCTGAACTGGCTGCTCAATTCGGCATCGCGCGCCATCCTGCGCGCGCTTCGCGTCAAGGAAGTCTCGCAGCACGACGTATTGACCGGCGCGGAGCTGGAAGGACTGGTCGGCGAATCCGCCGAGCACGGCGGGATCGAAAGCGGCGAGGCCGAATACATCCAGAATGTGTTTCGCTTCGGCGATCTCGCCGTGTCCGACGTAATGGTCCATCGCACGGCGATGGTGACGATCAACGCCGACTTGCCGCCGGAGGAGCTGGTGCGCGAGGTGCTTGCGAGCGAATACACCCGCATTCCGCTCTGGCGCGACAAGCCGGAGAACATCATCGGGGTGCTTCATGCCAAGGATCTGCTGCGGGCGATCCTGGCTTCGGACGGCGACCTGTCGCGCATCAACGCCGGCGCCATTGCGCTGCCGCCATGGTTCGTGCCGGAAATGCGCCCGGTGTCCGATCAGCTCAAGGCGTTTCGCCGCCGCAAGACCCATTTCGCGCTGGTGGTCGACGAATACGGCGAAGTCGAGGGCATGGTGACGCTGGAAGACGTTCTGGAGGAGATCGTCGGCGACATTTCCGACGAGCACGACGTGGTGGTGGCCGGGGTTCGGCAGCAGGCCGACGGATCGGTGGTGGTGGACGGCTCGGTGCCGATCCGCGATCTCAATCGCGCCATGAACTGGCATCTGCCGGACGAGGAGGCGACCACGATTGCGGGCCTCGTGATCCACGAGGCGCGCTCGATCCCCGAGCGCGGCCAGAATTTTACCTTTCACGGTTTCCGCTTCCGGGTTTTGCGCCGCGAGCGCAACCGCATCACCGCGTTGCGCATCCAGGCGGTGCCGCGCGAGGCGGAAGCGATGGAGAACAGACCAAGGCGGGCGCGAATGGCGCCCTAGTGGTCCAATTCTAACATTTGCATCCCTTGCGGCAGGGAGTTCTTGCAAATGTTAGAATCAAAGGACCACTAGCAACTATCAGGTTTCTAGTGGAGTTTTGAATTTGACATTCGCCTGACACGTTCGCTGCAAAGTGGGTAGCGAATGTCAAATTCACTCCACTAGGCGTTTTCGAGCGAAGTGGGACCGGTCCGCGTGAAGAAAGCAAATCACAATCATAGAGCGTCGCTTCTGATGGCTCAGAAGCGGAAAGGCTTTAACGGTCATGGCGGCTTGCGACCTTCGGGAAGGCACGCAAAAGCGAAATGCGCCCGATGTGCGGGAAAGAGGCGTTGTCGGTTGAAAGCGAGAACGATCGCGGATTCCCGGCTTGTCACGAATCCGATCTGGCGAGCGCGCGCCCTTTCTTCTTCTTGCCGGTATCCTTGTCCTCGACGAATTTGACGCCGATCTCGTCGCCATTGATGCGGACGAGTTCGCAACGGCGAAAGGCGAGCCCGGTCGACGATAGCAGCAGGAAGAATTCCTTGAGGTTCAGTCCTTCGATCGAGTCTTTCACCTGAAGCCGCGCGCCGCTGTTGGAGATGTCCAGCAGGGTGCATGGCCGCTGCCATGTTCCGTCGATTCCCATCATCAGGACGGTATAGCCGGTGGCGAACGTCACCCGATCCGCTTTTCGGTTGCCCCAACTCACGGCTCAGATGTCCGAAATGGCGACCGCCGTGTTCGGCGCATCGGCTTTCCTCGCCGAGCCCCGCGCCGACCAGAAGCGGATCGTGCGCTGGGCCGACGACAGTGAAAGCGCGTCGAATACCTCCCGGCCGTTCTCGAAGTCCTGCTTGTTCAGCGGACGGCAATGCGGCCGATTGCGCAGGATCATGCTGGTGGTTGACCAGTTGAGCCGGGCGGCCTTGCATGCGACGATCAGCCCGTCGGGACGCGGATTGCCGATCAGCGGCTCGATCGCTTCGGTTTTTACCGAATTCAAAAGCGAGAGCGCTGCGACGATGTGATTGTATTCGCCCTGCATCGCGAACCGGTTGATGGTTTGATCGCCCAGCTTTCCCTCCCGGTTCAGGGCAAGGACCATCGATTCCGATTCGGTGTAGTCTTCCGGCGCCAGCGCAGGTGATGCGATCTGTTCGACGACCGCGCGGATCGCTTCCTGAATCTTCGCCCGCATCTCCGGCGGCGCGACCTTCAGCAGGCGGTCGCGGACCGCGGCGCTGGCTCTGGAGAGAAGTTCGCGCAGCACCTTGAGCGGGATGTCGATCCGCAGCCCCAGTTTTTCGGCGAGCACATCGTCCTTTTCGGAGCTTTCGACCAAGGTGGCGTAGCCGAATTCGGAGAAGCGGGCGCCCGCATTCTTGGCGAGCGCGTGGGAGACCTGCTGGTCGCCGCGCCGGAGCAGCACGTCGGTAACGCCCTCGCTCAGCGAGTCGCGGTGCGAGATGGCCAGCAGGTGCTGCGGCCCCCGCAGATTGGCGATCTCGATCAGGTCGCCCTCCGACAGCCGGGCGGATTTCGTCAGAACCGGGGCTGCGACGGATACTTCCTCATGATAGGCAAGCTGACGGACGGTTTCCCTCGGAGCGGTTTTCGAACCCGAAAGCGTGGTGCCGAGTTGCGCCAGCGCCCGCGTTTCCATCTGCTCCATGAGACGGACGAGGACATCGTCGAAGACGCCGATCTGGTTTTCGTTCAGCCTGTCGGCATCGGACAGGAACAGATCGGTGACCTGGCGAAGCATCTGGAGCCGCCGCTCGGACGAGCCGCCCTTCACCGCACTTTCCAGTTCCACGATCAGCGCCGTTGAGGCTGTTTCGGACATGACACGATCCCAGCTGGTCAATCCCGGCGCGCCTACGCTCCATTGCGTTCGCGTTCTACCGTACGACGGCGGTATTTTGCTCCGATGTTCTGAGTAGCGGGTTAATTTCCCATAAAAACAACGTCGAAATTTATCGGCGGAAATGCCGCAGGTCGTGCCTGATCGATTCCAATATATTTAAGACGGGATGCGGACGGAAAGCCGCCAAAGACTTTCCTTATCCCGCTTCGGGTGCCGCATGCGCAGATCGCGAAGGATCGGTTTGCCGGCGCGAAGGCGGGGCATTCGGCGGGCCCATTGTTGACGCGAAAGGCGCGGCGCAAGGCCGGCCGTTTCGTTCGGATCCCGGATCCCGTGGCGGATCGATCCGGCCCGTTCAGCGCGTCTGTTCGTCCGGCGCCAGCGCCCGGATCGCAAGTGCGTGGACGCTGCCCGCCAGTTCCTCCGCGAGCAGCGTATTGATCATGCGGTGGCGATCGACCCGGCTCTTCCCTTCGAACGCCCGAGACACGATATTAACCCGGAAATGCGTTTCGCCGCCCGGCCGATGGCCGGCGTGACCCTCGTGAAGATGTGATTCGTCGGCGACGTCGAGGCTTTCCGGCGTGAAAGCCTCGTTCAGTTTCTTTGCGATGCTGTCCCTGACGCTCATGGCGAGCGACTTAACGCCCATCGCTCTCGTGCGTCAATGGCGCGCGGACCTGACGGAATAAATGCGATGTCAAGACTTGAAGCGTAAAGCGTTGCGGTGTCAAAGATGGTCATGCCGATCGATACATCAAAATTCTTCGACAGCATTCGCATCAAGCCCAGGGCCGGCCCGAAGGCTGGTGCGAAGCAGCCGCGCGCGCGCGAGCAAGCGGCCGCTTGCGAGTGGCCCGGCTGCGAGAGCCGGGGATCGCACCGCGCGCCGAAAGGCCGCGGCAACGAAGGCGGGTATTTCCATTTTTGCCTCGACCATGTCCGCGCTTACAACCAGTCCTATAATTTCTTCCAAGGGATGAATGCGGAGGCGGTCGCGCGTTATCAGAAGGATGCGCTGACCGGCCACCGCCCGACCTGGAAGATGGGCGCCAACGGCACCCGCGGCAAAGGCAAGACCGGCACGATCGATCTCGACGGCACGGCCGATCCCTTCAGCATGCTCGGCGAGCTCAATGGCCGCGGAAGGTGGCGGCCGGGCCCCGGGGCGGGGTCCGAGGCCAAACCCGAGACGCGCAAGATCTTCAACGCGGAGCGTAAAGCGCTGCAGGTAATGGGGCTCGGCGCCGACGCGACGCTCGAAACCGTCAAGGCCAAATACAAGATGCTGGTGAAGCAGCATCACCCCGACGCCAATGGCGGCGACCGCTCGACGGAAGATCGCCTGATCGAGATCATCAAGGCGTACAATTATCTCAAGACGGTGGTGCGCGGCGCCTGATGTTGGGCATGCCCGGACCTGGGCACTACTTCTTCTCCAGCATCAGCGTGCCCTTTTTCTGGATGACGCTCTGAATTCCGTGGGCCAAGCTGTTGAGCAGCCACGGCAGCGTCACCTCGAGACGGACATGGTCCTCGAACACATCCAGCAGTCCCGACACCTGCTGCTTCATGGCGGTGACGGAGAATGCCAAGCGGTCGCCGCTCCACACTTCCTCGTTGACCTGGATGAACTGGGCGTATTGCGTTCGGGCGCCGTCGAGCCCCGCCTTCATCCGGCGCAGCGCTTCATCCTTGCCGAGGCGATGCGGGATGGAAATCACGAGAGGTTTGGTCATGATTGATCCAATGTTAGCCGGTTCGTTCAGATGCGGTTTTGGCGGCTAAGTTAATGCCGCGCCGGCGTCGCCGCCACCATGTCGTGGCGCCGACGATCGCGGCGATGACGATCACCGTGGGGATCCAGATGAGCTTGCCGATGTGAGTATGGTGGGGCAGTCCGCTATATTCATGCAGCGCCGAAACCGCCAGCACGCCGGGCAGGACGTGCGCGGGAGCCCAGAGCAGGACCGCCGGAATGTTCACCGCATAAAATCGCGACGGCGGCATCGCCAGCGCGCCGGCCGTGATCGGCACGAAGGCGCGGACCGGCGGCACGAAGCGCGCGAAGAACACCGCGAGCGTGCCCCAGCGGTTGAAGAATGTTTCGCTCTGCGCGACCACGCCGGGGTACCGGGACATCGGCCATGCACTGAGAATTTCATGTTTGGAGCGGTGGCCGATCCAGAACGCCGTCCCGTCGCCGAGCACGGCGCCGGATGCGGTGGCGGCCAGCACCGCCGCCAGTCGGAGGTCGCCGCCGGGAATCAGCGCGCTCAGCGCGAGAATGATGGTCGAGCCGGGCACCAGCGAACCCAGCACCGGAACCGCCTCGAGCAACGCCGCGAGAAATATCGTGAGATAGGCGAGCCAGGCGTGGGCCGAGACGAACGCAACCAGTGGGTCGATCAGTGAACTCACGAAATTCCGCTTTCAGCGTCCCGGGAGACGGATTTCCGGCTCCATTAAAGCCTTTCCGCTTCTGATGGAATCAGAAGCGGGGCTCTATGTTTTTGTTTTGACGCGTTTTCTTTACGCGA
>JBIQHO010000534.1:0-1566 GCA_044508545.1 Bradyrhizobiaceae bacterium
TCCGGGCTGCCGCATCGTTTCGAGTAGCGCCGCCGTGGTTCCCCCTCCGCCACGGCGGCATTTTTTTTGCCCTGCACGCCAATCTTGATAAATGTACACTTTTTGTGTATTTCATATATCGTTTGGATTTCTTCGTCGCTTCGATTTCAATGCAGTGAAATCGGGGGCGGTTCGTGGAATTCGAATGGGACGAGACGAAGCGGGAACAGGTCATCAAGGAACGCCGCGTCGACATGGTCTATGCAGCCCAGATCTTCGAGGGCGAGGTTCTTACCCGGATCGATGATCGTGGCGACTACGGCGAGGTCCGTTTCATCTCTCTCGGCATGGTCGATGACGAATGCTTCGTCGTCGTTCATACTGAACGGGGCGGCGTCACAAGGTTGATCACGGCATGGAAGGGAGGCCGCAATGAGCGATCCCAATATCAAGCGGGCCTCGCTCGCCGAAATCAGGAAGATGAAGGCGGCGGGTGAGCTTTTCCACGATCCAACCGCGCCTGCCGGCGAGGATCTTGGACCCGAGTTCTGGGCGAAGGCGAGGATCGAGGCGCCGAGGAAGCCACGTTCTGTGCACCTCAAGCTCGATCCGGACGTGTTCGACTACTTTTACAAGCAGAGCAAGGGCAAAGGGCATCTCACGCGGATGCAGAATGTCCTGAAAGCCTATGTGAACGCGCATCGGTGAAGCTGCTTTCCAATACCGGAAAGCAATCCCTTCCCGTTTCGCCGTGTCGCTATTAGGGTTGCCGCGCAGAATCGAAAGGCAATCCATAATGTCCGCGCTTTCCCCCGTTCTCGATCGTCTCGACAGCAATCTCGACCAGAGCCTGGAGCGGCTGTTTACGCTTCTGCGCATCAAGTCGATCTCGACCGATCCCGATTTCGCCGCCGACTGCCGCAAGGCGGCCGAATGGCTGGTGGCGGACCTGAAGACCATCGGCTTCGACGCCTCGGTGCGCGACACGCCCGGCCATCCCATGGTCGTGGCTCATCATGAAGGCCCGGAAGGCAGCCCGCATGTGCTGTTCTACGGCCATTACGACGTGCAGCCGGTCGACCCGCTCGAACTGTGGCAGGACGATCCCTTCGCGCCGGCACTGAAGGAGATCGAGCCAGGCCGCAAGGTCATCACCGGACGCGGTTCAGCCGACGACAAGGGCCAGCTCATGACCTTCGTCGAAGCCTGCCGCGCCTGGAAGGCGGTGCATGGCGGCCTTCCCTGCCGCATCACGCTGCTGTTCGAGGGCGAGGAAGAAAGCGGCTCGCCGTCGCTCAAGCCATTCCTGGAGGCCAATGCCGAAGAGCTGAAGGCCGATTTCGCGCTGGTGTGCGACACCGGCATGTGGGATCGCGATACGCCTGCCATTTCCACGGCCCTGCGCGGACTGGTGGGCGAGGAGGTGGTGGTCCACGCTGCCGACCGCGACCTGCATTCGGGCGAGTTCGGCGGCGCTGCCGCCAACCCGATCCGCATCCTGTCGCGGGTTCTCGCCGATATCCATGACGAGAATGGCCGCGTGACCATTCCCGGCTTCTACGACGGCGTCGAGGAAACGCCCTCGCA
>JBIQHO010000535.1:0-1565 GCA_044508545.1 Bradyrhizobiaceae bacterium
CGGAATCGAGCGACTGAGTGCCGAACACGTTCTGCACATTGTTAACCGTACCGTAGCCGCTGGTGCCGATGCGATAGTCGTCGTAACGGATGCCGCCGTTGAGGATGATAAAGTCGTTGTAGTTGGCGGTATCGAGAAGGTAGACGCTCTTGGTGTCGATATTGATCCTGGTCGGGCGTCCCGCCAGCGTCGGCTCGGTGTCGAAGGGCGTGTTGGTGTATTGCGGGTTGAAGATGTTGACGCCCGATACCGAGCCGGTGCCGTTCGCGCCGCCGGGCAGCGCCTCGGAACTCAGGCCCGCATACTTGTCGATGCTGGATCTTTCGGCCGAGATTTCCACGCCGGCGACCGCGGTATGGCGCCACGCGTCGATGCCGAACTTGTAAGCCGCCTCGGTCTGGTTGACGAAGACGTTGGTCGGCTGGAAGCGGCTCTGCGGATTGGCGCTGAGCGTCCAGTCGGCAGGGTTCGCAGCAGTCACCACCGGACGTTCGGGCAACGTGCCGATATAGTCCAGGATTGAGTGCTGCACGCGCGTCTTGTTGGTGACCATGAGGTCGGGCGTGATGTGCGCCTCCAGGTTCAGCGTGCCGATGTCCTGCCGGTAGGACTGGTAGTCGCGGTTGAGGAATCCGTACCAGGTGTTGCGGTTGAGGCCGAATTGCGGGAATGGGCCGCCCGCGGTCGAGGTATAGTACGTTCCCGTAAACGCGCTCGCCGGCCGGTAATACGGCACGCCGAAATCGGGCAAGCCGTGCATGTCGGTATGGATGTAGTTGGCCTGCACCTTGATCGCATCGATCGGCTTCCACGTCACCGCCACGAAACCGCCGCCGCGGTCGTCGGTGATGTAGTTGCGGCCCGCGATGTCGGCGTCCTGGAACAGGCCGCCGGCGCGAACGGCCAGTGTCGGGCTGATGACCTGGTTGACGTCGAGCACCACCCGCTTGGTCTGATCGGTGCCGAACGTCGTGTCCATGTTGTAGAAGTTGCCTTCGGTATTGGCCTGCTTGGTCACGATGTTGATGGCGCCGCCGGTGGTGCCGCGGCCGGCGAACGACGAACCCGGCCCGCGCAGGATTTCCACCTGCTCGGTGAAGAAGTTCTCGCGGACGCTGACGCCGGGATCGCGAACGCCGTCGATGAAAACGTCGTTGCGCGCATCGAAGCCGCGAATGAAGAAGCGATCGCCGAAAGCGTTGCCACCCTCGCCCGTGCCGAGCGTGACGCCCGCGGTGGTGCGCGCCACATCCTTGAGCAAGGTGGCGCTCTTGTCCGCGAGCACTTCCTTGCTGAGAACCGTGACCGTCTTCGGCGTGTTCAGCAGCGGCTCCGGAAATTTGCCGGACGCCTGCAGGTGATCGACCTTGTAGGGCGCGGCAGCGTCGGCGTAGGGATTGCGATCCGCCGCCAGGTTGCCGGCATTGGGAAACGGCACCGGCGCGGCCTGCGCCGGCTGGGTACGCCGCGCCGCGCGGCGCAAGGCCGTGCGCGCCCGGACGTGGTCCGCCGTGGGCTTCGGCGCAGCATGATGCGGACGGGCGACCGGGGCATCGATCGTCACC
>JBIQHO010000108.1:0-10212 GCA_044508545.1 Bradyrhizobiaceae bacterium
AACATTGCTGCCGTGTTTTCGCGAGCCGGGCGCAGCCCGACGAGCGGCGGCCGTGCTTTTGCGCGGCCGCACCGCCGATCCGCAACGCCGGATCGGCGTGAATTTTTCCAAATGTGCAAAGCCTGAAAGGCGAAAAGCCGCGCAACCGGATTTCCCGGCTGCGCGGCTGCACTCCTTATGCGGCCTTTTCCAGCAAGGTCTTTGCCTTCGCCTCCAGTTCAAGCCGCGTATCCTGATGCGCCTTGGTGCGGGCATGTGCCGTCATGCCTTGCACGAAATCGAAGATGCTTTCCGGCGGGCGGCCTTCCTCCTGCAAAACGGTCTCGATGATCCTGCCGGTTTCGGCCTTGCTGAACCCGCGCTTGCGCAGGAAGGTTTCGCGGTCCTCGTCGGTGCGGGCGACGATCCGTTCCCGCGCCGCCTTGATCCCGGCGACAAACGGCGCGGGCGAGGAGTTAGCGAAGCTCGTCAATGCGGGCGCGGCCTCATGGGCGAAACGCTGCGCGGCGAACTTGCTGTGCCGGATGCTGATTTCCTCGAAACCTTCCACGCCCCAAAGGTTGCGGTTCATGCAAACCGCCCGGAGATAGAAAGAGGCGATGCCAAGCGTCTTCGATCCGACTTCGCTATTCCAGCAATAGAAGCCCCGGAAATACAAATCCGGCTCTCCGTTCGGCAGGCGTCCGGCCTCGATGGGGTGCGTGTCGTCCACAAGGAAAAGGAAAACGTCCCTGTCCGAAGCGTAAAGCGTCGTCGTGTCCTTGGTCACGTCCACGAATGGATTGTGCGTCATGGTCGCCCAGTCCAGAACGCCCGGCACCTTCCACATGGTATCGCCGACGCCGTTGCCCGCGATTTTCATCACGGCGGCGACAAGTTCATGGTCCCAGATGCGGCCATAATCCGGGCCGGTGACGGCGCGCAATTCAATGCGCCCGTCCTCCGCCTCCAAGGTCTTCACAAGCTCGGCACGGTGCGACAGCAAGCCATGCTGTAGGTTGATGCCTGCGAGCGGCGCGGGAAGCTGGCGCATGTAGGTGGCGGGTGCGCCGACAAGGCTGCAAAGCTGTCCAAAACTCCAATGCGTCGGGGCAATCGGCTGGTCCTGTCCGGGGACGATCAGCGAAAGCCGCTCGGCATTGTCGCGGCTCGCTTCCACGCGCACGGCGCGGCTCTCCACGGTGCGGGCCTTGGCGCGATCTGCGCGGGACTTCACGGCGTCGTAAAGCTCGGTGAGGTTCAAAAAACGCTCGTCGTCGGGACGCGAAAACCATTCCGACGAAACGCGGCCGATATTCTCGCCGCGCGAAATGTCCACGCGATACCCCTTGGAAACCGGCTGGCTGGCGTTGATGGTCATGACGTTCATGGTCTTTCTCCTAATGGGCTTGGGTTGGAGCGCAGCGCTGCGCTGCAACCCTGCCCGTCGGCGAGACCGGGGTAGCAAGGTGCAAGGGCGGACGGGCCGGGAGGGGGATCACCCGGCCTGCACAAGCGGATGGAGGTTTGACGACAGTGCGTAGCACGTATCCGCGCGGAAGGCTGGGGAGACCGGCCCGGCCGAGCGTCAGCGATCCCTTGCGCCGCGCGGGGGCAGCGCCCCTAGCGAAACCACCCGGCAGGAGCGTCAGCGGATGCCGGGAGCAAGATCCGATCGGGATGCGCAAGACCTGAAAACCGGAAAGCCGTGCATCCCGATCTCCGCCTTTTCTGAAAGGCGGCGGCTATGAGCATGAAGAAGCCCCGCGCTCGGCGGGGCTCCTTGGGTGGTTGGTCTCAGTCGCCGTTGCGGCGGGACCAGATGAGGTTGTGACCGCTGCCGTCTTCGGCTTCGACCAGGCTGGCGTAGATCGGTGCCGGGAAGCTCGGATCGTCCAGCTTGACGGAGAGGTATTCGCGCTGCGTCTCGCGGGCGACCTTCTTCCAGGCTGCACCGAACTCGGTGGCGCCGGCGAAGATGCGGAAGTCGGGAGCGCGTTCGTTCTCGCCCTCGGTGGCGATGAGCTTTGCCTTGACGTTGAGGGTCAGGGTCTTGACCGCGCCGGTGAAGCCGTTGCCGTTTTCGTTCTTGGTGAAGGTGCCGATGGTCGCCATTGTCGTATTCCTTTCCTGTCGGGCCGCACCATTGCGACCTCGATGCGGGTCGTGAGGCCGGGGGAGATCGGCCCTGCACCCTTCAGGGCTGGAACGGAGTGGAAGGCGGCCGGCGGCGGCTTTTTTGAATCGCGATGCAAAGCCGAAGGCGGCGGAAAAAAGCTGGCGACGGACGTTGCGGGAGACGAGCGAGGCGAAGCCGTCCCTCGGTTAGACCCATAGCAATCGAGGACGCGGATGGAGCGCCCGTATCAGGAAATCGAGTGGAATACGGCGATGGTGACGATCCCTGCGCATCACCGCTCGACAACGGAACGTGCGCGCTCACCGGCGCGGTCAAGACCCTGACCGTCAATGCCAGTTCGGGCCAGCGTCGCCATCGACGGCTACGAACATGCGGTCCTGCTTTGCTATGTCGGTGGTCGACTCCGCTGGCGTGGCCGGGGACCGTTGCCGAGGCCGCTGCATGATCCTCGGCAGGCCGAATACTATTCGTGTGTCATGGTGTTGATCGCGGCCTTGGTCGGAGCCGAGGACGGCAGCGGTCGCGCCTTCCTACTCCGCTTCTTGGCGTGATGGCTAACTAACCAAGGAGTCCCGCCGAGTGCGGGGCTGTTGGCGAAATGTCCGCCACCGCTCTTTGCGTTAGCGGTCGAAGCCGAATGGCGTAAACGCGCCGCAGGCGTGGTTCCGGCGCAGCCGAGAGCGCGGCCCGAAGGGCAACACCCACTCTTGAGGCGAGCTAGCCGAAAATAAGATAGGCAAGAGACACGCAGATAACAGCTAACGATACTCGGCTTATAATTCTTGCCGCCTTGCTTACGCCGGGTTGAGGTTCGGTGTGAACCGGCTTCCAAACTTTCTTATTTGCAGTTGGTGATTTTCCGTCCTTTTCCAGCAAATAATCCTTTGTTTCAAAGAAACACTTCGTTCCACTCTCCTCGGCCAAGGAAGCGAGAGTGGCAAAACGCTCGCTAGAGCGAGCGAGAGGCGTATCGCGGAAATCCAAATGCGGGGAAACATGGTCATCGTGAGAGTTGGTATCGACTTCAAGGATCAGCGCAAGGTCGCGAACTTGCGATCCGCGCACCAACAACCCTTTGCACCAGCGCGCAGGTCGCAGCGGCGACAAATCCGAAATCCCAGTGTTGGTGATATTCAGAGAGAATAGCCCTTGAGCGCCTTCCAGAGCTTTCAGATTCATCACCTGAGTTTCCGATACGTCCAACCCTTGCAGTTGCTTGAAGGAGCTACGAGGCCCCAGATCGGTGATTGCCGTGCGAGCGAGATACAGGCGTTTTAAGGCTGGGTGGCCGTGGATAGGCGAAAGATCAACTATGGACGTGTTATTGAGTTGAAGACTTTCCAACGTCTCTATCTTGGCGATTGCTGCAAGACTGATGACTTTCGAGCCCGAGACGATCAGTTCCTTGAGACCGGTCGTGTTCGGCCAAGGTGACGGCGACTGCTCGTCGCTCGATTTACGAAATTCCCGCTGCCGCGCGGCAAGCTCCTCTAGCGGCTGCAAGTCCGCAACGGACGTATCACCGATATCCAATCTTTCGAGGTGAGTTAGCCGGCGCACGGACAGCAAATCGCCCACCTGCGTTCCGCCTACATCGAGATGCTTCAAGACCGGCAAGCCATCAATCGGCGAAATATCGGACAGTGGTGCGTCTGAAACGTCCAGATGTTCCAAACGATGGAGCTTTTCAAAGCCGGCCAACGTCGCAAGGTTCGTGCTGACCATTTGGATGAAGGTCAGTTCGGTCCATTGAGATACAATGTCGAGCTTATCTGATCGCATTCCCCGAAGGACAAGACTTTGAACACTTCGCAATTCGGCCAGCGCCTCAAAATTGATGAGATCGATCTGGTGCGGATAACAATGAACATTGAGCCTGCGCAGGCCCGTGCAGGAGGCAACGGGAGCGATGTCAATGGCGGACGGGGTGATGATGTTGAGACTTTGCAGCTTGGTCCAGCCACGCATGAATTCGAGACCGGGGAACGGGCAGTTCAACGACCCAATTTCCAACAATTCCAGCTCTGATAAAGGTGCCAGCGCCGTAAAGTCTAAGTGTTTACCTCCTGACATGCGCAGTTCGCGTAGCCAAGTTAATGTCGATATCTCATCAGGAAGGCGATGTAAGTTGAGGCTCGCTAGGTAGAGGGCGTTGTTACGGTTGTCAGCGCAGTCAGCGATACGCCGCTTCGCTTCCACGAAAGCAGCGTCAGGATCGGTTTGCCAAGATTGGCCCGGTTTACATGCTTCTGGCATCTTTGCCACCTCAACTAAAACTGACAAATAATCTATCAAAAAGATATTAAGCTACGGTTCGATTTTCCTTTGCAAAGGCCGGTGGAAGACTGCCAGAGGCTGGCCTGAGCACCCAAACGACCAGTCGTGAATATCTCGTGCCAGCCTTACACGATCAGCCGACAAGCGCTGATCGACAACAGGAAGTGGCGCTGATACGTTGTCACCATCGACCGAGTGGCAACTAGGGTTCCGGGTGGCTGAAGCCGTCGCTGGACCGAGCGTTGCAGAGACCGTGGGTGTTCCGCGGCTGCACCCAAGGGACAAAAACCCAGGGGAGGAGACGTCGAGATCAACCGGCGCCGATTGGCGTCCAAGGGGGTCTCAATGACGCTTACCTCTGTGTTTCTCGTTGTCCTTGCCTCATTCATCCACGCGACATGGAATCTTCTCTCGAAGCGGGCCGCCTCGGTCGGCCCCATCTTCGTGTTCGCCTACAACGTGGTGGCGTGCGTGGCCTATGCGCCGTGGGTTCTCTATCTGCTGGCGCGCGGCGATATTCGGTGGAGTTGGCTCGGCGCGAGCTTCATCTTCTTCAGCGGCCTGATCCATCTCGCCTACAGCCTGTGCCTGCAACGCGGCTACCAACTGGCCGACCTGTCGGTGGTCTATCCGGTCGCACGCGGCACCGGACCGATGCTCGCGACCCTCGGCGCAATCCTGTTCCTGCATGAAGCGCCGACCGGGCAGTCGCTGTCGGGATTGACGGCCGTTGTCGTCGGCATCGGCCTGATCGCAACGCAGGGCGACTTGACGGCCTTCCATCGTCCGGGCGGACAGGCCGGCATCCGCTGGGGCACGGGCACCGGCGGGTTGATCGCCTCCTATACCGTCGTGGACGCCTATGCGGTGAAGGAATTAGGTGTTTCGCCGGTCGTGCTCGACTGGTTCTCCAACCTGCTGCGCTTCATCCTGCTTGCGCCGCTGGTGATCGCCGACCCGGCGCGGGCGCGAACCTTGATGAAAGGCTACTGGTGGCTGGCGCTCGGCGTCGGCCTGCTGTCGCCGCTCTCCTACATCCTGGTGCTTTTCGCGCTGGACATGGGCGCGCCGCTCAGCGTCGTCGCACCGATGCGCGAAATGTCGATGATGGTCGGCGCGCTGATGGGCATGGTGATCCTGCGCGAGAAGGTCGGGCGCTGGCGGTTGATCGGCTGCGGCGTCCTCGCCGTCGGCGTCGTACTGCTGTCGTCGTCGTGAGGGCCGCGAAGGGAATCAAATTGCGATGCCCGACCGCTGCCGCACGGCGACAGAACACAAAACAGCCGGAGCTTCGCGCGAGACTAGCCATTAGGAGAACAAGATGAGTATCGAAATCACACTTCTGGTCTTGCTGGCGGCCGCGCTGAACGCCGGCTGGAATGCCGTCATCAAGGTGAGTGGCGACCGCATCGCGTCGATGGCGGTGGTCACGGCGTTCGGCAGTATCGTTTCGCTCCTGGTCCTGCCGTTCGTGGGTCTGCCCGATCCGGCGAGTTGGCCGCTGCTGGCCTTGGCGATCCTGATCCATACCGCCTATCACTTCGCGCTGCCGGCGGCCTACAACCACGGGGATCTCGGACAGGTCTATCCGATCGCGCGCGGATCGGCTCCCCTGCTGGTGACGTTGGGCGCATTCGTCTTTGCCGGCGAAACGCTCGGACCGATTCCATTGTTCGGCATCATCTTCCTCGCGGCTGGCGTCATGGTGTTGGCGCTCGACCGGGGGACGGGGCTGACACGCAATCCGCGCGCCGTACTGCTGGCGCTTGGGACGGGCGTGTTCATCGCGTCCTACACATTGGTCGATGGCATGGGCGGGCGACACGCCGGGTCGGCCATTAGCTTCGCGGTTTGCCTGACGATCGGCGACGGTCTGCTGACGTTCCTGATCGCCCTGATCTGGAAGGCCAAGGCAATCGGACAGGTCGCCAGAAGCAATCTGACGCCGGCCGTGCTCGCCGGCGGGATGCAGGTCGGCTCCTACTGGATCATCATCGTTGCGATGGCGTTCGCCCCGCTCGGCATGGTGTCGGCGCTGCGCGAGACGAGTGTGCTGTTCGCGGCGCTGATTTCCACCTTCATCCTGAAGGAAGGTTTTGGCGTGTGGCGTTTCGTGTCGGCCGGCATGATCGCCTGCGGGATCGGGCTGACGCGCTACAAGTCGTAGGCCGCGCCAATTCCAGCGGGCGCCGTCCACGCCACGCTATAGCGGGTCGAACCGAAAACTGTTGCCCGCCCGCGAAACGCGGCCGATGCCGGGCGAGTCCAGATGCGCTCCCGCGACGTAGTGCTTATTGTCGGCGGCCAGGGTCAACATACGCATCCGGCTTTCGCGAGCCTTCTCTTGATCGGCGTCGAACTCCCAAGCGATTTCCGGTCGAGCGAATTGAAGCGACGGCACATGCACGATGTCGCCCCAAATCAAAATAGTTTCATCGCCGCTGGTGACGCGAAAGCAGGTATGGCCGACTTCGTGACCGGGAGCCGCGATAGCTTCCATGTTCGTTTGCACATGCTGTCCGGCAGCGAACGGCTCCGCCCGATCATGAAATCGTTCAAGCCGCGCTTCGGCTCGAAAGAGCTCAAGTTCTTCGACCGGAACAAGCAAACGCGATAATTGGGGGAAAGCGTCCTGGCCGTCCGGAAGAATGAGCCCGTTGATGTGGTCGATGTGCGTGTGGGTAAAGGCGACAGTCCGAATCCGATCGACGGCGATGTTGGCTTCACTCAGCGCTTGAGGGAGGAATCCCATGGTTGGATGCCAAGCGTTCGATGCGCCCGTGTCGATCAACGTCACCTCGGCGCCATTGTCGAGGGCAAAGGCGTTAACGGAGAGCCGTAGCCCGCCCTCCACAAGATGCACCTGAGGCGGCAAGTCGCTGCCGAATGGCTTGTCCCCCGGCTGGCGCAGCCGCGTGAACGGCATGTCTACATAGCCATCACGCAGAGAGGTTAGTGTCAGATTGCCAAATCGATAGGATGTATGATGGTTGCTTGAAGTAAGGCGTTTCATATCGGCATTCTATCCGCCAGCCTGCGGACAGTCCACGATTGTAGTTGCGCGCTTCGCGACGCGGGACGTGAAAGCTATTTGCCGCGATTTCTATGATCGGACTGGCGCTGTATTCGTCGGCGCAGCCAGTCGCAGCAGCGCCGATATACCCACGAACCCGCCGCCGACGATGCAGAAGATTTGCCGCCAGATTTCGGACGGCACGGATTCCTTGGTGATGCCGTGGACAAGCGCATATCCCGCCACGGCGGCGGGCGCGGCAAAGATCAGCACCACGATCAGGCGCAGGATCGGAGAGCGCAACGAGTCGAACAGAAGCGCCAGAATGCCGAAGGCCGCGCCAGCGGCGACGAGGCCGACAAGTCCCGCGCCGATCAGGCCGGAGCCGGTCTGGTAGGCGAACTGCGCGGCGGTCAATCCGAGCATAAATGGCAGCGCATAGACGGCGAGCGTGTAGGCCAGGACGCACAATCCTGCGATCAACACCACGCTCATCAACATCACCGTGACCATGATCCTGCTCCTTGACGGCTTATGGCCGTTCGCCGCTGTCTCCCTTGCCCCGACGCGATTTGCCAATAATGGGCTTCTATCGCTGCGTTGTCGATTATCGACATGGTTCCTAACCTGTTGGCCGGTCGAGATTCCGGCCGCGCGGTGAAGCCGCGCGGCCGCGTTTTTTTTCGGAAAGAGAAGCCGGGATCGCTGGTCATTCCGCCGCGACCGCGAAAGGCTCATCCTCCACGGTCCGGGCGCTGTCGGCCTCCGTCATGTACTCGGCCATGACGGGAATTTCCGGCTGCACGTCGGTCAACCAAACGGGCCGCTCGGTGCGCAGCAACGGCGGGAGCCAGCCGGTCCCGGCTAGAAGCTGTTCGGCGGCTTCCGCCATTTCCTGCTTCTTCTTGTCCGCGATCCGTTGGGCGGCCTCGTCGCCAAGGGCTTCCCGCACGGCGGCGAGGATTTGGATCTTGGTGACACGCCCGAGAAAAGCCCGCACGGTCGGAGTCCAGTGCGCCGTCATGTCGAGCGCAACTGCTGCCGCCAGCTTGTCGGCGGTTTCGTGGACGCGGCGCTTGTTGTGTTCCCAAGGCTGCTTCACCGCATTGACGGTCTGCGAGGCGCAATGCGCAAACAGCGCCATAACGCTCGCGTGGTCCAATCCAGCAACGAAGCCCCACAAGTCCGCTACGTCGCGCGGCATGTCCGCCGCCCATCCGGCATGACGATCCGCCAGCGCCTTCGCTTCCGCCGTGTCCTCGATGCCGTCCGCATGTCCGCCAAGACTGGCGCTGATCGGACGGATTTCGAGGCAATGGGCTTCGCCACCTCCGCGATAGAAAGTCTGCGCGGCCAGCGTATGGGTGACGGCGATCAACGCCATGTCCGGCTGTTCGCCAAGGGCGAGACGCAGTGCTATGGTCCGACGTGCTGTCAGATCGCGGATGAGCGAGTCCGACAGCGGCTTGCAATCTTCCTCCGCTTCCTCGTCCTCGAGCGCGGAAACGTCGTCGCTCTCGTCGCCATTCTCCATGACTTCGCCATCACCGTTGACGCGAACGCCGTCGATAACGGTTTCGCCGTCCTCGGCTTCTTCCGGTTCGGGAACTTCGTCCTCGGCCCGGATGAAACCGCGTTCGATGCGGGCTTCGCCATCATGGGACAGCACGACAAACACACCGCCCCGCGCGATCTCGTCAGGCTCGTAAGCGTGACGCTTGGCGTCGATCCGCTCGATCTCCGCTTCAAGTTCTCCGAAAGGCTGGTCCACTTCGTCGGGCAGGTCTACGTCCGCGTCCTCCCACTCCGCCGACAGGCGCTCAAGCTCGTCCTGCACGGCGTCGTAGGCGGCAGCGTCTTCCTCGGAAAGCTCTACCGGATGCGGATAGGCACGGCGCATTCCGTGGGCATGGGGCCAGTCGATATAGGCCGAAACCCACTTCCAGCCCTCGGCCTGTTGAACCTTAGCGGCGATGCTTTCCAGCTTCTCGATGACAAGCCGATCCAGCAAGGCGGCGTCCTCGTAGAAACCGCCACGATCTTCCGTGAACAGGTCGCGGATGATGTTGCCGCTTGCTTCCGTGTAGGCTTGTGCGCCGACAAAGATCGCGCGCCGATCCGTTGCCGCCACGTTGGTCTTGGTCAGATCGCGGCGAATGGTCGAGGCATCGCGGTTCCACGACAGGTTCGCATAAACCTGTTCCTGCCGGGCGTGGTCGTCGGTGATGGCGAACGCCTGTAGCTGGTCCATGGTCAACCCGCTGTCGCGGTAAACCTGAATCAGCTTAGGGCTGACAGCGCCGAGGCGAAGCCGCTGCTTCACCACATGCGCGGTCACACCGAAGCGGGCGGCGATTTCCTCCGCACCCCATCCGTGATTTTCCGCAAGCTCGCGGAAGCGCTCGAACTCGTCGGCGGGATGGAGGTTCTCGCGCGTCACGTTCTCGTCAAGGCTGATCTCGGCGGCATCGTTCGCGGTGTCGATGACGCAGCGGATCGGCTCCGTCTTCTTGATCTCCTTGCGCTTGACGCGCAGCATCTGCGCCAGCCTGCGGCCTTCACCGATGCTGACCAGATAGCAGCCGGTCGGCTCGCCCTCGCTGTCACGTTCCGGCTCCACGACAAGATTTTGCAGGATGCCCTTGGCGGCGATGCTCGCCGCCTTCGCCTCGATAGACACCTCGCTATGCGGCGTCTTGCGCGCGTTCTTCGGGTGCTTCTTGAGCTTGTTGAGCGGAATGAAAACCGTTTCGCCATTTTCGGGAACGGTTTCTGTCTTTGCCTTGGTCGTCATGGTCTTTCT
>JBIQHO010000109.1:0-6946 GCA_044508545.1 Bradyrhizobiaceae bacterium
GTGCAGGCGAATTATCTCGCCTCGCCGCCGCTGGTCGTCGCCTATGCGCTGGCGGGCTCGGTGACCAGCAATCTCGCCACCGAGCCGCTGGGCACGGACAAGGCCGGCAAACCGGTTTACCTGAAGGACATCTGGCCGACCTCGAAGGAGATCAACGCCTTCATCAAGAAGTTCGTGACCTCGCGCATCTTCAAGAAGAAATACGCCGACGTGTTCAAGGGCGATGCCAACTGGCGCAAGATCGACACCGTGGCGAGCGAGACCTATCGCTGGAACATGAGTTCGACCTATGTGCAGAACCCGCCTTACTTCGAAGGCATGAAGAAGGAGCCGGAGCCGATCGCCGACGTCGTCGATGCGCGCATCCTGGCCATGTTCGGCGACAAGATCACCACCGATCACATCTCGCCGGCGGGCGCGATCAAGTTGACATCGCCGGCCGGCCGCTATCTCAGCGAGCATCAGGTGCGGCCCGCGGATTTCAATCAGTACGGTACGCGGCGCGGCAATCACGAGGTGATGATGCGCGGCACCTTCGCCAATATCCGCATCAAGAACTTCATGCTGAAGGGAGCCGACGGCAACGTTCCCGAAGGCGGATTGACCAGGCACTGGCCGGACGGCGAGCAGATGTCGATCTATGACGCCGCGATGAAATACCGGCAGGAGAACGTGCCGCTCGTCGTGTTCGCCGGCGCTGAATACGGCAACGGCTCGTCGCGCGACTGGGCGGCCAAGGGCACGCTGCTGCTCGGCGTGCGTGCGGTGATCTGCGAGAGCTTCGAGCGCATCCATCGCTCCAACCTGGTCGGCATGGGCGTGCTGCCGCTGACTTTCGAAGACGGCGCATCGTGGCAATCGATCGGGCTCAAGGGCGACGAGACGGTTACGATTCGCGGCTTGCAGGGCGATCTGAAACCGCGTCAGAAGCTGACGGCGGACATCGTCTCACGCGATGGATCGCTGCATCGCGTCTCGCTGCTCTGCCGCATTGATACGCTCGACGAACTCGACTATTACCGCAACGGCGGCATTCTGCATTATGTGCTGCGCAAGCTCGCTGCGTAATCTCGCGGTCCGATTTCGGGTTTCGCGCCTTATTCCGGCGGCGATGGCCTCACCGCGATTTGAGTGGCGGGTGAGCGGAAGGCAGCCTATGAAAGTCTCGGCCTCTCGCGGTCGGAGGCTTGCTTCCCTTCATAACGCAGGCACACGTCGTGCCGCGGCTTCGGTGTGGCCTCGATGATGTCTCAGGGCTGTTTGTCGCGTGATGGTTTGTCTCGACTGTTCAGTGTTTGCGCGCTCGGCGTTTGCGCGACCCTCGCGGTAGCTCGTCCCGCTCTGGCGGGGCCGCGCGCCGTGGTCGAACTGTTCACGTCGCAAGGCTGCTCGTCATGTCCGGCTGCCGACAAGATTCTGGGCGAGCTTTCCAGGGATCCCTCGATCGTCGCACTGAGCATGCCGATCGATTACTGGGACTATCTCGGCTGGAAGGATACGCTGGCCGATAATCGCTTCACGGCGCGCCAGAAGGCTTATTCGTTGATGCGCGGTGATCGCGACGTCTACACGCCGCAGGTGATTGTCAACGGATCGGCTCATGTGATCGGCAACGATCGCGCGGCTATCGACACTGCCGTCCGCGATACGCGGAAAAACCAGGAGGTGATGTCGGTGCCGGTTTCGATGGCCGTATCGGGCAAGCAACTCAATGTATCGGTCGCATCCGCCAACGCCGGCCATCCTCCCGATCACGGCGAAATCTGGATATGTGCGATCGCGAAAGCGGTGCCGATCGCGATCGGGCGCGGCGAAAACGGCGGCCGCGAAGTCACCTACCACAACGTCGTGCGGAGCTGGCTCAAGGTCGGTGACTGGACCGGCAAGGCCGGTACCTGGGCCGTGCCCATCGAGAACATCGCGCGCGACGGCGTCGACGCAGCCGTGGTCTATGTTCAGGACGGCAATCGTGACAGACCCGGTCCGATGCTCGGCGCGGCCTACACCGCGCTGCACTAACTCAAGTCTGCACCCTAGCGTTTCGGAGCGAAGTGGGACCCGGTTCGGGTGAAGGAAACGCGTCACATCAAAATCATAGAGCCCCGCTTCTGATTCCGTCAGAAGCGGAAAGGCTCCAGCAGCGTTCATCACATCGCCCGCGGCGGCGCGCCCGCACGGATGCGGCACTTCGAATGCGCGCGATCGGGCGTTGGCGTCAGGGATGATTTTTTTGCACGACGGAGCCCCGGCGCAAAAAATAAGACCAGCTTTCGCCGGTCCGATATCGTCTTGAGTCCGATGTCGTCTCAAGCCCGCAGTGTGAGTCTGTTGCCCCTGCGATGAGGCCCGATTCTGACAACGCCGGGGGGCTGGGGGCTGAGGATCCGGTGCCGAAAGAATCGGGCCATCGCAGAGCTGTTTGTTTCTCAATCCAGCGGGGCGGTTGCTTGACGGAAATTGGGCTGCATTATGATTTTTGATCACGGCTCTCGTGATGACCGTCGCTTTGAAGCGGCTTTGCGGGACGGGTTCCAGTTCGGCTGTCGGAGACACGCGCAAGCCTCTTGCGGTGAGGCCCATCCGGGGCGATCATGTCGTTGACCTGACAGGAGGCGCCGATGAGTTCGCTATCGGACGAGGTTGATCCGGGTGAGGCCCGTGTGGCGGAACGCGGTTCTGCCGCACTTTCCGTTCCCAGCCGGGTGACATTCAATCGTCTCGAACTCAACCGCATCCTCAATCTTTATGGACGCATGGTCGCAGACGGCGAGTGGCGGGATTATGCGATCGATTTCCTCAAGGATCGGGCGGTGTTCTCGATCTTCCGCCGCGCCTCCGAGGTTCCGATCTACCGTATCGAGAAAGATCCGCGGCTGACGCGCAAGCAGGGCGCCTATAGCGTGATTTCGGCCAGCGGGCTGATCCTTCGGCGCGGTCATGAACTCGACCGCGTCCTGCTTGTTATCGACCGCAAGCTGGCGCTGGTCTGACGCAGCCTTGACCTTTGGACGCAGTCGGGCGGCCATATCGTGGGCTGCTATTGCAGAATCTGGAAAATGCGAACAGCGCGATCCGCCGATGCCGGGATCGGCGCGCCTATGCCGGGATCGGCGGCGGGTTGAACGGCTGCTTTCGGGAATCCATTGTAAGCAAATGCGGGATAAACCGCGATCGGGGCGTGACAAAGCGTCGATATTTCCCGAGAATCGCTTGATCCGAGGAAGGTGGACGAATCTGTTGGCAGTGGCTGGCGCGAGAAGAATTCTGGCCGGTTTTGCAATAGCTTGCGGCGCGATGGTGCTGATCGCAACCCGCGCCGATGCGGGATGGTGGTCGCGTGCCCCGGCGGATTTCGAGGAATGCGCTGCGAGCGCGCAAAAGAACGCGACCTCGCCCGAGGACAAGCAGCTGACGGCGTGCGAGGCGCGGTTCGCCGGCCGGCGCAAGCCCGCCGGCGGCTATACCTATTTCGACTTCATGCAGAACAGGCATTTCGACATCGCGGGGCCGAACCCGACTGCGGAAGAGCAGAAATACATCGATGAGCAGTATGCCGCCTTTCTCAAGGACCAGCGGCGCAGCATCATCGCGGCGGCATTTCTTCAGAAGCGCCAGCAGGTCGAGCAGGCCATGGGGGCGGCTTCGGCTGTTGCCAAGCCGCGAACCGACCTTAAGACGCCTTCTGGCGGCGTCAGGCCTGCGGCCGCGCCCAGGCCGGCCGAGACGCGCATAGCCGTGCTGCCGCGTCCGCGCCCGAAGATGCTTGGCTGCGAAAAGGAACTTTTCTCGGCATGCGGCTGGTCGCGCATGTCAACCAGCGTGCGCGACCTCAAAAGGGCTCTGTTCGGCTCGTCCTCCGGCAAGGATGAACGCAGCTAGGAGTGATCGCGAAAAGCCCGCCCTGGACTTGATCGGGGGAACCGGTTTTAGACAAGATCAGGCTCAATCAAAAAACCTCCAGGCTGGTTCCACGAAGTCGGATCAGCCTCGAAGTGTGATCGCCTCTGATGTGACCGCCACGATCCGTCACGGCGCGGCTTGCCGGTGATATGCGGCTTACCGATAATACCCTCGCTCGCGAAAAGCGACGCGGGGGTTGATGCCGCAATAGGCGTCGGTTCCAGATGCTGTGGCCATGCATTGCCGATAGGTCGAGAACTGGCAGTTTCCCGGATAACCCCACTGCCTGCCTTGCAGGCAGTATCTGTAGTCGCGAGCTGATGCCGGCGAAGCAGCGGCGGCGAACGTCAGGATGAAAGCGGTCAATAAAGCCATGCCAAGCAAATTCCGCATCTCGCATCTCCTTTGCGAAATGAACGAATCGGAAACGAGGACGTTCCATAGATGACGGATGCGGCGAACAACGAACAACTCGGCGTGTCGCTGACTTGGCCGGGGTCGGCTTGCCGGCCAAGGTGGACGCCGAACTACTCCGCGCTGCTGACCAGCTTGATCTTCGGGGTCGCCGCCTCGATCAGGTCGTGATAGGCATCGAGGTAATCCAGCGCCATGCGGCGGGATGTGAAGCGCGCCTCGAATTCGGCCCGGATGGTTCTGCGGTCGAGCGTCGCCAGGCGGTCGACGGCGGCGGCGGCGCCCATCTCGTCCTCGACGATGAAGCCGGTCCGCCCGTCCTCGATAATCTCGGCAACGGAGCCGTGATTGTAGGCGATGACCGGCGTTCCGCACGCCATGGCCTCGATCATGACGAGGCCGAACGGTTCGGGCCAGTCGATCGGCAGCAGCAGGCCGAAGGCGCCGCTGAGGAAATCGGATTTCTCGCGGTCGCCGATCTCGCCGATATAGTCCACGAGCGGATGGTCCATCATCGGGCGGATGATTTCGTCGAAATAGTCCTGATCGTCGCGGTCGATTTTCGCGGCGATCTTGAGCGGGATGCCGCAGCGAATGGCGATCTTGATCGCGCGGTCGACGCCTTTTTCCGGAGCGATGCGTCCGAGCACGGCAAGATAGCCCGGCGTGACCGGCCGCGGCGTCAGCAGATCCTTCGGAAGCCCGTGATGGATCGTGCGCAGCCAGCCGGCCTGCGGAACCGGACGGCGTTGCGCGTCAGAGATCGAAATTACCGGAATTGATGAAAATGCGTTGAACACCGGCTGGTGCTCCGGAAGGTCGAGACGTCCGTGAAGCGTCGTGAGAAACGGGGTTGGCTGGCGCGAGAACAGCGAGAACGGATAGTAGTCGAGATGGAAATGAAGGATGTCGAACTCTTCATCGTCGCATTTACGGCGGACCCGTTCCAGCATCACCGTATGCAGGGCGTTCGGATCCCGAACGGCGCCATCGAGCCGCAGGGCTTTCGGCCATGTCGCATCGAGCCGGGCTGAGGTGTGAGAATCGCCGCTGGCGAAAAGCGTCACGTCGTGACCCAGGGCGACAAGCTCCTCGGTCAGCCAGTAGACCACGCGTTCAGTGCCGCCATACAGTTTCGGCGGGACAGCCTCCGTCAACGGAGCAACCTGCGCAATGCGCATCTAATCGTCTCCTATCACATTCACGTTTTCATGAGGTTAAAAGCCCTCGACAGCGCCAGCATCGCCATTTCGGGAACGCATTCGCGTCAGCGCAGTTCCCTACATTCTTTCCACATTGTCGTCTTGCTGATGCCATCACGGCCTTTCAGACAAGCAAGTGTTCCGATTCCGGAGTTCGCATTGCCCTTCGCACAGCCTTCGATGCAAACTTCGAAATCAAAGGGGCACTAGCAACTTTATGAATTCGGTGTGGGTTGGTTTCAGTTCGCTTTGGCGGACTCGCCAAGACCGATGGAGCGAACGTCTGAACGAGCCATCACTCTAGGCGGTCAATGCAACGAAGTTTCTGCGCATTGACGGCTTTTCTGAGGGTCTTGTGGGGCGGCTGGATCCAGCGAGACGTCGCCATCCGGTCAACTTCAATCAACTTCAAAGCGGCACGGTGGGAACGCATGAACGATTTTTCGGGATACGGTGGTCGGCCTTTCTCTTTCGTGATGCGCTATTGCCGCCAGCGCTCGGCCTCGCATCTCGTAATTCTCTTTTGCGTCGTGGCGGCGGTGACGTGTTCGGTGGGAACGCAATACGGCGTCAAGTCGCTGGTCGATGCGCTGGCATACGGGCCGGGGCGTAGCGGCGCGGTATGGCTGGCACTTATCTTTCTCATCGCGCTGATCGCCGCCGACAATTTTCTGTGGCGGGTCGCGGGCTGGGTCGCGAGTTTCACCTTCGTCGGCGTCACCGGCGACCTGCGCCGCGATATTTTCCGGCATCTCACCGGCCATGCGCCGAGCTACTTCGCGGACCGGATGCCGGGGATGCTGACGAGCCGGATCACGGCGACCTCGAACGCCGTCTACACCGTGGAGAACATGCTGGTCTGGAACGTGCTGCCGCCCTGCATCGCGACCATCGCCGCGATCGCGTTGATCGGAACCGTCAGCCCGGCGATGGCGGCGGGGCTGGCGGTTATCGCTGGCGTCATGGTTGCGGCGATGTTCAGAATGGCGGCGGCGGGAAAACCCCTGCATGACGATTTCGCCGACAAGGCCGCGGCGGTCGACGGCGAGATGGTTGATGTCGTCAACAACATGCCGCTGGTCCGGGCGTTCTGCGGGATCCATCACGAGCATGACCGTTTCGACATCACGGTCGGCAGGGAGTTGAGCGCGCGGGGGCGAAGTCTTCGCTATCTCGAAAAGCTCAGGATCACCCATGCCGCCATCACCGTCGCGCTGACCGTTTCGCTGCTGGTATGGGCCACCACGCTCTGGCAACGCGGTGGCGCCACCACCGGCGATGTCGTGCTGGTCTGCACGCTAGGCCTGTCGATTCTGCATGCGACGCGCGATCTGGCCGTTGCCCTTGTCGACATCACCCAGCATGTCGCGCGGCTGTCCGAAGCGGTCGCGACGCTGCCGCTTCCTTGCGAAAACGGATTCACGCCAAGG
>JBIQHO010000109.1:6956-10191 GCA_044508545.1 Bradyrhizobiaceae bacterium
TGATCGAAGCCAGGCTCGACCGCGGCCGCGGTCCGGTCGCGACGCTGCTGGTTCCGCACGAACTGACCGATCACCCCGAAGCCGAGCCGCTGCGCGGACATGGCGCGGCGGTTGCGTTCAACGCCGTCACGTTCCGCTATCCCGGCGGCGGGACGGTGTTCGAGCGTTTCAATCTCCGTCTTCAGCCCGGACAGCGCGTCGGACTGGTCGGCGAATCCGGTGGCGGCAAGTCGACGCTGTTCGCCCTGTTGCAGCGATTCTACGATCTCGAGCGCGGCAGCATCACGATCGACGGCCAGGACATTTCACGGGTTACGCAGCAGAGCCTGCGCGCCGCCATCTCCGTGGTGCCGCAGGACATTTCCCTGTTTCATCGCTCTATCCTCGAAAACATCCGCTACGGCCGTCCGACCGCGACCGACGACGAGGTGCTGCGCGCGGCGATCGCGGCGCGTTGCGATTTCGTCGAGAGCCTGCCCGAAGGGCTCGCGACCATGGTCGGCGATCGCGGCGTGAAACTCTCCGGCGGCCAGCGCCAGCGCATCGCCATCGCGCGCGCCTTCCTCAAGGATGCGCCGATCCTGCTGCTTGACGAGGCGACCGCGGCGTTGGACAGTGAATCTGAGGAAGCCATCCGCGAGGCGCTCGGTCGCCTGATGCGGGGCCGCACCGTGATTGCGATCGCGCACCGGCTTTCGACGTTGCGTGATTTCGATCGCGTGGTCGTGCTCAGGGACGGAAAGATCATCGAAGACGGCCAGCCCGGCCGCTTGATGCGCAAGGACGGACACTACGGGCAGCTGGTCGCGAAGGAGATGAGCCGCCTGTCGGTTCATGCGGCCTGAAACGCCGGTTGGCGGGTGTCGGCGGGGGCCGCACGACGAGAAATCCGGGGGAGTCAGAATGACGGCAATCAAAGCCAAGGCTGCTCAAATCAAGACGGCTGCTCAAATCAAGCTCATACCGTCGCCCGACGGCCTGGTGGCAGAGTCGCCGTTCTATATTCCGATGACCGGGCCCTCGGCCCGTCCGCGCCGCACGTTGAAGCATGACGACACCTTCGTGGTGCTCGACAGTCACGGCGATATCGGAGCGTCCGCGGGAGGACCCGACGGTCTGTTTAATACCGATACGCGCTATCTTGCCAGGCTTGAGATGGTTCTCAACGACATGCAGCCGCTTCTGCTCGGCTCCAATCTGCGCAACGATAATTCCGGTTTGACGGTCGATCTGACCAACCCTGATATCTACGACGGTAACCGGATCGTATTCCGCAAGGATACGATCCATATCGTGCGCACGGTTTTTCTCTGGCGCGGCACTGCGTATCAGCGGATCGGCATCCAGAACCACGGCGAGGAGACCGCGAGTTTCGATCTCTCCCTGCTGTTCGATAACGATTTCGCGGATCTGTTCGAGGTGCGCGGCGAGCGGCGGGCCCGCCGCGGCGTCGGCACCGGCGAACTGTCCGATCCATCGACTGTCGTTCTGTCCTATGTCGGTCTCGACGACGTCGTTCGAACCTCGCGCCTGCATTTCGAGCCGCGCCCGACGCGCCTGTCCGTCAACAGCGCGATCTATCATCTCGACCTGCCGGCCCAGCAGACCACCGCGATATTTCTCACCGTGTCCTGCAACAAGCCGGCGACGGAGACGCCCGCTCCGTTTTATCGGAGCTTGCTGGCGCATCGCCGCGAGATGCGACGCGCCTGGTCCGGCGCGACGAACATCGAGACCTCGAACAACATCTTTAATGAGGTCGTATGCCAGTCGATGGCCGATCTCAATATCCTGATGACGCAGACGCCGCATGGCCGCTATCCCTACGCCGGAATCCCCTGGTACTCGACGACATTCGGGCGTGATGGACTGATAACGGCGTTGCAGATGTTGTGGATCGATCCCAGCATCGCACGCGGCGTTCTCAACAGGCTCGCGGCGTTTCAGGCCCAGGTCGTCGATCCCGGCGCCGATGCGGAGCCGGGAAAGATTCTTCACGAGATGCGCGGCGGAGAAATGGCCGCGTTGCACGAGGTGCCGTTCGAGCGATACTACGGCAGCGTCGATTCGACGCCGCTGTTCGTGCTGCTTGCGGGACTCTACGTCGAGCGCACGGGCGATGAGTCGATCCTTGAAGGACTATGGCCGGCGATCGAGGCGGCGCTGGGCTGGATCGACGGGCCTGGCGATCCCGACGGCGATGGTTTCGTCGAGTACCGCCGCGCGTCCGAACAAGGCCTCGCCAATCAGGGCTGGAAGGATTCGTTCGACGCGATTTTCCATGCCGACGGCACGCTTGCGGAGGGCGATATCGCGCTGGCCGAGGTTCAGGGGTATGTCTTTGCTGCCAAGAGGTCGGCGGCGCGATGCGCAAGCGCGCTCGGTCTGACCGATCGCGCCCGTGAACTGGAGAGCGCCGCGGACCATCTGGCGTCCCGGTTCGAGGAAGCGTTCTGGCTTCCGGATCTGCGCACCTACGCGCTGGCGCTCGACGGGCAGAAACGGCCCTGCAAGGTACGAACGTCGAACCCCGGACAGTTGCTGTTCACCGGCATGGTCCGGGAGGAACGGGCGCGCATGGTCGCCGCCGACCTGATGCGGTCGCAGCTCTTCACCGGCTGGGGGATTCGCACTGTCGCCGCCGGGGAGGCACGTTACAACCCGATGTCCTATCACAACGGCTCGATCTGGCCGCACGACAATGCCCTGATCGCGCTCGGACTCGCGCGATACGGCCTCAAGCATTCGGTCGAACAGGTCTTCAAGGGATTGTTCGATGCGGCGACCTACATGGATCTACGGCGGTTGCCGGAACTGTTCTGCGGCTTCCGGCGCGAGCCGCGCCGCGGGCCGACGCTCTATCCGGTCGCCTGTTCGCCGCAGGCATGGGCGAGCGCCACCCCTTTCACGCTGCTGGAAGCGGCGCTGGGTCTGGAGTTTGATGCCGCAAGGAACGAGATCAGGCTGCGCAACCCGCGGCTTCCGGCATTCCTGAACGAGATCATCCTGCGCGGGCTGCATCTTGGCGAATCCAGTGTCGATCTGCGCCTGCGCCGCCATGATGAAGATGTGTCGCTGGAGGTGTTGCGGACGCGTGGCCATATTCAGGTGTCGATCGTTCTGACGCGCTAGGTTCAGGACCTATTAATTCTGATGTGATTCACGGTCTCCGATAGGAGGGCGTGATGGGTGATTTGTTTCTGCTGAGCGAGCGCCAGATGGCGCAGATATCGCC
>JBIQHO010000536.1:0-1543 GCA_044508545.1 Bradyrhizobiaceae bacterium
CGTGCCGCATTTCTCCTCCGGCCCCTGCGCCAAGCGCCCCGGCTGGACCCCCCAAAATCTCAAGGACGCAGCCCTTGGCCGTTCGCATCGCGCGAAGATCGGCAAGACCAGGCTCAAGCTCGCGATCGATCTGACACGCGAGGTTTTGGAAATTCCATCCGACTACAAGGTCGGCATCGTGCCGGCGTCGGACACCGGCGCCGTGGAGATGGCGCTGTGGTCGCTGCTCGGCGCGCGACCCATCACCATGATCGCCTGGGAATCCTTCGGCGAAGGCTGGGTCACCGATGTCGTCAAGCAGTTGAAGCTCAAGGACGTCACGACGCTGAAGGCGGGCTATGGCGACATTCCCGACCTCTCCAAGGTCGACTCGGCTTCCGATATCGTCTTCACCTGGAACGGCACCACCTCGGGCGTGCGCGTGCCGAACGCCGACTGGATCAGCGCCTCGCGCGAAGGTCTCACGATTTGCGACGCCACCTCGGCTGCTTTCGCCCAGCCGCTCGATTGGGCCAAGCTCGATGTCGTGACGTTCTCCTGGCAGAAGGCGCTCGGCGGCGAGGGCGCGCATGGCATGCTGATCCTCAGCCCGCGCGCGGTCGCTCGTCTGGAAAGCTACTCGCCGCCATGGCCGTTGCCGAAAATCTTCCGCATGACCAAGGGCGGCAAGCTCCTGCACGGCATCTTCGAGGGCGAGACCATCAACACGCCGTCGATGCTGTGCGTCGAGGATTATCTCGATGCGCTCAATTGGGCGAAGTCGGTCGGCGGCCTCAAGGGCATGATCGCGCGTGCCGACGCCAATGCCAAAGTGATCGCCGACTGGAAAGCGAAAACGCCGTGGATCGATTTCCTGGCGAAGGATCCGGCGATCCGCTCCAACACCTCGGTGTGTCTCAAATTCATCGATCCGGCGATTACGTCGTTGCCGGCGGATGCGCAATCGGACGTCGTCAAGAAGCTCGTCGCCGCCGTCGAGAAAGAGGGCGCAGGCTACGATTTCGCCTACTACCGCGATGCGCCGCCGGGCCTGCGCATCTGGTGCGGCGCCACGGTTGAGGCGAACGACGTTGCGTTGCTGACGCAATGGATCGACTGGGCCTTTGCCGAGACCAAGGCCTCGCTCGCAAAGGCCGCGTGATTTCTTAACGCCACGATCGTCATGCCCCGCGGAGGCGGGGCATCCAGTACATCCCGCCGTCAGTAATCGCTTCCGCACCTGATCACCGGATCGTTCGCCTCGCGGACGATGACGGCAGAGCAATGGACCTCATCATGACCAAGCCCAAGGTTCTCATTTCCGATGCGCTGAGCCCCGCCGCCGTGCAGATCTTCAAGGATCGCGGCATCGAGGTCGATTTCCAGCCCGCGCTCGGCAAGGACAAGGAGAAACTTGCCGAGATCATCGGCAACTACGATGGCCTCGCCATCCGTTCCGCCACCAAGGCGACCGCGAAAATTCTCGCCAACGCAAAAAAACTGAAAGTGATCGGCCGCGCCGGCATCGGCGTCGACAACGTCGAGATTCCGGCGGCGACGGCCA
>JBIQHO010000110.1:0-10145 GCA_044508545.1 Bradyrhizobiaceae bacterium
AGCCGCGACCATGCCGATCACCAGCGCGAGAAAGACATCCGGAAATCCGGCAGGGGCCAGCAGGTCCGCCGCCACGAAGCCACCCGTGCCGTAGAACGCCGACTGCCCGCACGACAACAGGCCGGTAAACCCGAACAGGATATCGAAACCGAGACCGAACAGGCCCCAGACCAGGATGCGGTTCACCGTATTGGGCGCGAAGCCAAGATGCGGCAGCACGAACGGCGCGGCGATCAGTCCGATCGCGGTCAGAACTTCAATCAGGAAACGGCGCTGCTTCAACATCGCGGTCAATCGCGTCCTTGGGCGCCGAGCAGGCCATGGGGACGCAGCACCAGCACCAGCGTCATGGCGACGAACAGCATGACGTAGGCATAACCGGGGTTGATCATCGAGGTGATGCTGATGATCTCGCCGGCGATCAGCCCGCCCAGAATGGCGCCCGGGAATGACCCGACGCCGCCGATCACCACGACCACGAATGTCTGGACCAGGATGTCGTCGCCGATCCCGGGCGTCAGCGACACCACCGGCGCATTGATGATGCCGGCAAAGCCGGCGGCCATCGCGCCGATCCCGAACACGATCATGAACACCCGGTAGACGTTGATCCCGAGCGAATCGACCATGACGGAATCTTCAATGCCGGCCCGCACGATCATCCCCAGGCGCGTGCGATAGAGCACGATGAACAGGGCGGCCAGCGCGACCGCGACGATGCCGACGACCGCGAGGCGATAGGTCGGATAGTACATGAATCCGAGCGAGGTGATGCCCTGGAGCAGCGGTGGCGGCGGCACTACCAGCGACTGGCTTGAAAAAATGAACCGGACGATCTCGACAAAACAGATACCGAGACCGAACGTCACCAGAAGCTGATCCTCATGCGGGCGGTGATAGAAATGGCGGATGATAACCCGCTCCATCACGATGCCAAGGATCATGACAAAGAGCGATCCTCCGATAACAGCGAGGATAAACGAGCCGGTATAGGTGTACGTGACGTAACCGGCATAGCCGCCCAGCATGAACATCGCGCCGTGCGCGAGATTCAGCACGCCGAGCGTCCCGTAGATGATGGTCAATCCGGAGCTGATGAGCGCCAGCAAGGCGCCGAGCGCCAGCCCGTTGAAAAGTTGCGAGACGAAATTTGGCCAGTTGATCATGCCGCGCAATCGCCAGAAAGGATGGCCGGAGGAATATTGTTCACAAAGACAGGGGATGCGAAACCGGCGCCGCGGCGGTGCTTAACCGTCCGCGACGCCGTTGTCCATTTGCAATCAGGTATAGTCGCCGAGCTTGCAGCCGAAGGCATCCGGCTTCTGGATGATGCCCTCACCCGGGACGATCTCGACGATGTCGTAGTAGTCTTCATTGTTCTTCATCGCCTTGGGATCCTTGCCCTTGACGATGATGACGGGGCGGACGCACTGGTGGTCTTCCGCCCGGTAGTGCACGTCGCCGAGGAGCGAGGGAATGGTCTCGCCCTTCTCCCAGGTCTTGATAACATCAGGCGGATAGAAGGTGCCGGCCTCCTCGACCATGCGCGCCCAGTGCGCGAAGCTGACATAGGCGTTTTCCGCACCCCACTCCGGATTGTAGCCGTATTTCGCCTTGAACGACTCGTTGAACAGCTTGGCGAGCGGATACTTGTCCTCGACCGTCCACCAGTAGTCGGTCGCGGCATAGACACCGGCCATCAGACCGCCGCCGACTTCGCGCGCCAGGAACGGCACCTGGTAGGGAACCACGAGCTTCATCTTGTCGAGCACGCCGAACTGCTTGGCCTGCTGGATCGACAGCACGGCATCATGGCCCCAGTTGACGTTGATCAGAAGGTCCGCGCCGGAGTTGGCGACGTTGAGCAGGTAGGACGAATAGTCCGGCGCACCGAGCGGTGAGACCTGGTTGGTCACGGTGGTCCAGCCGGCATCCTTGGTCATGTCCTGCATCGACTTGGTCACGGTGTGACCGTAGGTATAGTCCGGCGTCATATACGCGACTTTTTTGTCCTTGCCGAACTGCTTGATCAGTACCGGCGCGATCGCTGCCGCCGCGGTCTGGCCGTAGAAGCCCTGCCGGAATCCGTAGCGCACGCAATCCTTGCCGGTGGTGTCGTTGGAGCCGGAGATCCCGGCGACGTAGAGCACGTGTTCGCGCTGCGCCAGCTTGTTGAGGGCGACCGCGACCGCGCTGGAGGTCGATCCGGTCATCAGCACGACCTTGTCCTGGGTGATGAAACGCTGCTGCGCCTGCACGGCCTCGTTCGGCTTGGCGCCGGAATCGGCGACCACCAGCTTCACTTCCTTGCCGAGCACGCCTTTCTTGGTTTTCGGCGACAGCTTCTTCATCAGTTCGTGGCCGGAGTTGAGATGGTCGACAGCCAGCTCCCAGCCCTTGAGCTCATCCTCGCCCTGCACGGCGTAGGTGCCGGTGCGCGGCACCGCAACGCCGATGGACACCGACGAGCCGGACGAGCCGGCCGGCCAGGTGCCGATCGCCGGCTTGTCGTCGGCAAAGGCCGGCATGATCAGCCCGCCCGGCAGCATCACGCCGCCGATCAGGGCCGCGCCGCCTTGCAACAGGGAGCGGCGCGATACCGCCGCATTCAATTCCTGTTCAAAAATCTTCTTCATCGCGCATGCTCCTCCCAAATGTTTATGTGCAAACTCAGCTCATCACCGAAATCTGACAGACAGGCTGCAGCGCTCGTTAGCCGGCGCCGATCAGGGTACCGTTACTACAAGTCCCCTTCGTCACAGGTCTGTCAATGTCACTTTCGTCGAAGAGAACGGCATTTCCGCCGAAAAATCAGACGTCTGTCCGGCGCGGTCCGACCTTCGGGCCACCATCGTCAAAGCGGCCGCAGAACCTTTCCGGATATTCACCGTCGAGGCGGGACCTGAGCCATTCTCGATCGCTTACGGCAATGGCGCCGCGATGTCCCTTCCGCTCTCGTCCTCTGCGATCCGCATCAGCTCCGAGAGGCTTTCGACCGCAATGCGCCGGTCGAGCGTCTTCAGCCAGCCGGCTCTCTCCCAGGCGCTCAGGATGCGGCTCGCGGAATAAAGCGTCGTTCCGGCGATATCGGCAATGTCCTTTCGCCGAAGCGGGAAGCGGATGACGATGCCCCGGGACGTCGTGGTGCCGACCTGGCGCAGCAGCCGCAACAACGCATGAGCCACCCGTCGTTCGGCACGCTGTGTGGCAAGTTCGCGAACCCGATGCTGCGCCTCCTGAAGCCGCTGGCCGACGATGCGGACGGCGTTGATGGCGATCTGGGGATGATTGTTCATCAGATCGAGCAAGGCTCTGTCGCTCCAGCTGACCTCGGTTGCCTCCGTCAACGTGTCGGCATCAGCCGGATAGCGCCGATCCGTGAACAGGGAGATCGCGCCGAAAATGTCGCCGGGTCCGATGAAGCGCACGACGATCTGCGCGCCGTCGCTGCCGGATTGAGAAATCCTGATCCAGCCATTGATGAGGACATGGGCACGTACGCGGGTTTCGCCCTGGTTGAACACGCGAAAATCGCGGGCCAGGGAACGCGTCGCAGCGCAGGCAAGGACCTCGTCCAGCGCTGTCGGCGGCAAGCCTCGAAAGAGCTCAAGATTTGAAAGGACCTGCCGGGACAGAGGAGGAGCCTTGCTCATTCATCGAAGATAATCCCGGCCTGCCGAAAATGATAGGGAATTGCGTTTGCGCAAATCCTGTCGAATGGCGTTGCCATACGCTTCGAAAGGCCAACGGCTGTCATCGCCGCCAAAGAATGCAGGTGCTTCATGGATGATATCATCGTCGCGCGTGCGCTCCACGTCCTTGCCGTGGTTGTCTGGATCGGCGGCGTCTCGATGGCGACAACAGTGGCGCTGCCGGCAATCCGGCGCGGCGACCTTGGGCAGAATCCGCTGAAGGCGTTCGAAGCGATCGAGCGCCGTTTCATCTGGCAGGCGCGAACCTCAGTCATCATCGTCGGCTTGAGCGGTCTTTACATGACGTGGAAGCTCGATCTTTGGGATCGGTTCCCGTCGTTCTGGTGGATGGACGCCATGGTCGGCCTCTGGCTGTTGTTCGCCATCGTGCTCTTCATCGGCGAGCCCTTTATCTTGCGGCGCCACTTCCATCGGTTGGCGACCGAGCGGCCGGAAACCGCTTTTGCACGGCTGCATCGGGCGCATTGGATCCTGCTCGGGCTCAGCCTTGTGACCGTGTTCGGCGCGGTCGCGGGAAGCCATGGATGGTCGATCTTTTGATCGGAGCTATCCGATCCCGTCAACGATCTCGCCGATCGCATCAAAGACGCGCTCAAGCTCTTGCGGCGTGCTGCAATATGGCGGCATCAGATAGATCGTGTTGCCGAGCGGCCGGACCAGCAACCCGCGGCGAAGAAAACCATCGTAGAGGCGCGGCCCGATGCCGGCCAGATAGCCGGCATCGTCCGTGACAATATCAAGCGCTGCGATGCTTCCGATCTGACGGACGTTGACGAAACGACGGTCCCCGCGAAACCGATCGAGGCCGTGCGTATGCGCGCGCGCCACAGCCGCGATGCGCTCCATCACCGGTTCGTCTTGCCAGATCTCAAGGTTGGCGCAAGCGGCCGCGCAGGCGATCGGGTTCGCGGTGTAGGAACTGGAGTGGAAGAAGGTCTTGCTGCGATCCGTTGAATAATGCGCATCGAAAATGGCCGCACGGCACAGCGTCACCGCCAGCGGCAATGAACCACCGGTGAGGCCCTTGGAGTAGCAGGCGATATCCGGGGTCACGCCGGCCTGCTCGCAGGCGAAGCGTGTTCCGGTGCGACCCCATCCGGTCATCACCTCGTCGGCGATCAACAAGACGCCATGGGCCTCGCAGATCCGTTTCATTTCCGTGAGCACCCAGGGCGGATAGATCAGCATGCCGCCGGCGCCGAGGATCAACGGTTCGACGATCAACGCCGCAACGCCGGCGTTTCGGCACGCCCTCGTGATCGCATCCAGCGTCGCCTGTTCGCGGCCAGCCGCGGGAAAGGGAATGCGCTCCACGTCGAACAGCAGCGGATCATACGGCGCGTTGAAAACACCTCGCTCGCCAACCGACATGCCGCCGATGGTGTCGCCGTGATAGGCCCCTTCCAGCGCCAGGATGCGGCTGCGCCGCTCGCCCTGATTGCGCCAGAAGCCGAGCGCCATCTTCAGCGCGACTTCGACCGAGGTCGAGCCGCTGTCGGAAAAGAAGACGTAGTCGAGGCCCGGCGGCGTCATGGCGACAAGCAGGCGCGCCAGACGCTCGGCCGGCTCGTGGGTGAAACCGGCGAAGATCACCTGATCGAGACGCTCGGCCTGATCCTTGATCGCCCGCACGATCCAAGGATGACGATGACCATGCGTCACCACCCACCACGACGAAATCGCATCGAAGATGCGCCGGCCGTCGGCGGACTCGAGCCACGCGCCCTCGCCGCGCGCAATCGGTATCGCGTCGGGCTGCACTGCATGCTGGGTGAACGGGTGCCAGACTGGAGATGGCGATGTCGTCATGCCGACGCTTTCAGAAAGTCATCAATATTGAATGCGCCGGCAAAAGCCTCGCGCAGCGTATCGCTGGTCAATGGCGCAACGTGCGGCAGCCGGCCGAGACGTCGCACCTTGCCCATCTCGACAATGATCCGCTCGGATTCGACATTCTCCTCGCCGATGAAAGCGATGCCAAGCATCGCGACGCCCCGCGCGCGCAGCGCCTCGATCGACAACAGGCTGTGGTTGATCGTGCCGAGCGTCGTGCGGGCGCAGAGCACCACCGGAACGCGCCACCGCGCCATAAGGTCGATATAAGTGATGCTGCGCGTCAGGGGCACAAGCAAGCCGCCCGCGCCTTCGACGACCAGCGGGCGTCCCGTCTCCGGAATATTGAGTTTCTGGTGGTCGATCGTTACGCCGTCAATCTCGGCGGCAAGGTGCGGTGACGCCGGCGTCCGCAATCGATACGCCTCACCCAGCACACGATCGGCGGCAAGCCCCGACAATTTCACCACGGTTTGCGAGTCGGTTTCCTCGTCCAGCCCCGACTGAATCGGCTTCCAGTAAAAGCCATCGAGCGCGCCGGCAAGCGCCGCTGAAAAAACCGTCTTGCCGATGCCGGTGTCCGTGCCCGTGACGACAACGCGCGTACTCACGCAACAGCTCGCATGTCTTCGGCCAAAGCTGCGAACAGGCCAGTGACGATCGCCTCATCGACGTGGAGCGTCAGCGCGATGCGAAGCCGCGCGGTGCCTTCGGGAACGGTCGGCGGGCGGATTGCCCGAACATCGAAACCCCTGCGCTGCAATGACGCCGCCAGCGCGACCGCGGCCGGATCGGAGCCGACGATCACCGGAAGGATCTGCGAGCCGGACGGCTCAATCTTGCAACGACGCCGCAGTTCGCCTCCCGCAAACCGCACAAGGCGGGCCAGGCGCTCCCGACGCTCGGGATTGGTTCGGGAAATTTCCAGCGCCGTGCGCGTCACCGCAGCGATCAGGGGCGAAGGAGCGGTGGCAAAAATGAACGGGCGCGCGCGATTGACCAGAAAGTCGCGGATGGTCTTCGGCGCGAGAATGAAGCCTCCGGACGTCCCCAGCGCCTTGCCGCACGTGTGCAGCGTGATGACGTTGTCGCGCCCTTCGAACGATGCGGCAAGCCCCCGTCCCTGCGGACCCAGCACGCCCGTTGCGTGCGCCTCGTCGATCACGACCATCGCATCGTGACGGTCGGCAACGACAAACAGCTCCGCGAGATCGGGGCTGTCGCCGTCCATGCTGTAAAGGCTTTCAACCGCCAACCAGGGCCGGCCCTTCCCGCCGGCCGCACGCCATTTCGAGATTGCGGCATCAAACGCGTCGATATCGTTGTGCGCAACGCCGACCGCTTCGGCGCGACCGCGGCGAATGCCTTCATGAACACTGGCGTGGACCAGCCGGTCATGCACGACGAGGTCGCCGCGTTGCGGCAGCGTTGAAAAAATCGCGAAGTTGGCGACATAGCCGCCGCCGAAATAAAGCGCGGCGTCGGCGCCAAAATAGGCCGCCGCTTCGCGCTCCAGCGCTTCGTGTTCAGGATGATTGCCGCGCAACAGCCGTGACCCGCCGGCCCCGACCGGCACCCCTCGCCCCAGCGCATCGACGGCGGCCTGTCGTAGCTCCACGGAGTCAGCCAGACCAAGATAGTCGTTGGAGGCGAGATCGATGCCCGAGTGACCGCGCAGCGAACGCAGACGGCCGCGATCCGCGAGCGCCTTCAGATCCGCGGTATAGATCTCATGCATCACGATGTCTCCCGGCCGGCCCCGAAGCACCAGACCCGTGCTGCGAGCTACTCCGACTTGACGTCGTAGTCCGCAGCAAACCGCAAGTCCCTGAGCGGCCGCACCCGCTTTGTCGATTCATGGTACAGCTCATGCGCCTTGTACGCGGCGAGTTCCGCCTCGCTGTCGAACTCACCGTAAACGACGACATCGATATCGTTTCCAAGCTGATCGGTCTTCCGGTTGCGGGTGACCTCGAGCCGGCGCGCGTGCGGGATCGCCATGAGAAGCGACAGGCCGTCGATCATCTTGTCGATGTCGCACTTGTCTTTCGCGGTGAACAAAACGATGTGACGTATCATGGCTGGCCGCAAGGTGGAGGGTGATCCTGGCCGCATGACTATCTTGCCGTCACCTCTAACGCAACGCTGACGACGCTGGGCGATATCATCGTCGGGGCACGGGCCGGGGACGTGCGGTTGAATATTGCGCCGAATGCTGCCCATATGAGACACGACTGCCTTCCGATGTCCGCAACCCGACACACCGGCGCCTGACCTTCAATGAGTGATCCGCTCGGCAACATCCGGCCCAGGACGCGTACGCGTTCGACGTCTGCCGCCTCCAAACAGGGAATCGCGGCGGACCTGATCGCGCTCTTGGTCGCCGTCAACTCCGGCGACCCGCGTGTCCTGACAATTCAGGATCAGCATGCGCTGCCGTCGGGTCCGTTCGAACTGGCGCATCGGTCGCTGCAATCGGGACTGCGCGCCTGGGTCGAGCGCCAGACGCGGCTGCCGCTGGGCTACGTCGAGCAACTCTACACCTTCGCGGACCGGGATCGCACCGGGACCGCCGACCAGCGAGTCATCTCGATCAGTTACCTCGGTCTCACGCGCGAACAGGCGGGGTCCGCTCGCCGTGAAACGAACTGGCGAAGCTGGTATGGCTATTTCCCCTGGGAGGATCATCGCCTTGGCGCGCCGCCCATGGAAAAGATGCTGCGCACCGGCCTCGCCGCCTGGAGCGACGAAGCGCCTGACCGGCCGGCCCGGCGCGCTCGCCAGCAACGCGCGGCGATGCTGTTCGGTTTCGACGGCCATGTCTGGAACGAGGAACTGGTCCTGCAGCGTTACGAGTTGCTCTACGAGGCGCGTCTGATTCCCGAAGCCCTGCGAGGCGACCCTCCGTCCGCCCGAGCACCAACTGTCGTGCCGGGCGACCCCATGATCCTGGACCACCGCCGGATTCTGGCGACCGGGATCGCGCGGCTCCGGGCCAAGATCAAATATCGCCCGGTCGTATTCGAACTAATGCCGGACACGTTCACGCTGCTGCAATTGCAACGCTGCGTTGAGGCCTTGGCTGGAAAACTTGTGCACAAACCGAACTTTCGCCGCTTGATCGAGCAGCAGGAGCTTGTCGAGGACACCGGCGAGACAAGCCAGGAAACCGGCGGACGGCCGGCAAAACTCTTCCGTTTCCGGCGCGCGGTGCTGGCGGAGCGCGCGATCGCAGGAACGAAATTACCCATTTCCGGGTCTTGACAAGACTTATACTCAATATCAGTATAATAGCGTCTGAGTGGAGTGTAGTAATGTCGGCAATCCTGGAAGTGCGACCGTCGACCCGGATCTACCCCAAAGTGCGGCACGCGATCCCCGAGATCGAATGGCTCACATTCGCCGACGATGTCGATGCGATCATCGAGCTGAAGAAACGACGCAACGCCGTTATCCTCGCGCACAACTACCAGACGCCCGAGATCTTTCACGGCATCTCCGACATCGTCGGCGACAGCCTCGCGCTGGCCCGCGAGGCCATGAAGGTGAAGGCCGACGTGATCGTGCTCGCCGGCGTGCATTTCATGGCCGAAACGGCCAAGCTGCTCAATCCATCGAAAACGGTCCTGATCCCGGACCGCGGCGCCGGCTGTTCGCTTGCGGATTCGATCACGCCGGAAGACGTGCGGCTGTTGCGGCAAACCTATCCCGGCGTTCCGATCGTCACCTATGTGAACACGTCGGCGGCGGTGAAGGCTGAGTCTGACATCTGCTGCACATCAGGCAATGCGAAAGCCATCGTCGAGTCGCTCGGCGTCGAGCGCGTCATCATGATGCCCGACGAATATCTGGCGAAGAACGTCGCTGCCGAGACCCACGTCAAGATCATCGCGTGGACCGGGCATTGCGAGGTCCACGAGCGCTTCAGCGCCGACGAGGTGCGGCAACTTCGGGAAAACCACCCCGGCGTCGTGGTGCTGGCGCATCCGGAATGCCCGCCGTCAGTCGTGGCGGAAGCCGATTTCGCCGGATCGACCGCCGCGATGGCATCTTATGTCGCCACCCGGCGGCCGAGCCGTCTCGTACTGCTGACGGAATGCTCGATGAGCGACAACATCGCCGCCGATCATCCCGACCTCGAGTTCATCCGTCCCTGCAGTCTGTGCCCGCACATGAAGAAGATCACGCTCGGCAACATCCGCCAGGCGCTGGAGACGATGCGGCACGAAGTTACGATCCAGCCGGAGGTCGCCGCCCGCGCCCGCCTTGCTGTCGAGCGCATGCTGGCTGTCGGATGACGGCGCTTCACGATACCAGCGGCGCCGCCGTCGTCATCGGCGGGGGCCTCGCCGGGCTGATGACGGCGCTCGCGCTGGCGCCGCAGCCGGTGCTGCTTCTGAGCAGCGCATCATTGGGCCTGGAAACATCCAGCATTCTGGCGCAAGGCGGCATTGCCGCCAGCATCGGGCCCGATGACGACGTGTCGCTGCATCTGGCGGACACCCTTGCCGCGGGCGACGGCCTTTGCGACAAGGCTGTCGGCGCGGCAATTCTCGGCGCTGCGCCGGCTGCGATCGAACGGCTGTCGCATCTCGGCGT
>JBIQHO010000537.1:0-1538 GCA_044508545.1 Bradyrhizobiaceae bacterium
AGGTCGACCTCGGCATCGATGCCGATCTGCCGCAGTTGCTCCTGGATCACGATCGCCGCGTTGGACAGGAACGGATACTGAGCCCACGACTGGATCTTGCAGGAGAAGCCGTCAGCCACCCCCGCCTGCTCCAGCAGCGCCTTCGCGCCGTCGATGTCGACCGGCGGGATCTCCGATTCGATCCCCGCCCAGTAGGTCGGCGGGAAGATGACGTTGGTCGGCGTGCCGGCGCCGAAGACGGCCGCGTCGACGATCGGCTGGCGGTCGATCACCTTGGCGATCGCCTGCCGCACCTCGAGCTTGTCGAACGGCTCCCGGGTGACATTGACGCCCATGTAGCGGATGTTCGTGTTCTCGTTGCCGGTGACGGCGATGGTCTCGTCGTCATCGAAAATCGGGAGGTCCTGTACCGGCGCGTACTCGATGATGTCGACCGTGCCGGTCACCAGCGCAGTGGTGCGGGCGGTGTTGTCGGGGATGATCTGGATCTCGAGACCATCCAGGTAGGGCAGCGGCGCATCCCAGTAGTCGGCGTTGCGCTCGAGCGTGACGGTGGAGTTCGGCACGTACTCGACGAACCGGAACGGGCCGGTGCCGACCATGGTCTGCATCAGGTCGCCGTTCTCCTCGACGACCTCCTTCGGCACGATCGAGATCGAGCCACCCATCAGCTTGGCGATGAACGAGGAGTCGGCGGTCTTGGTGAGAAACTCACGCGCGGTGACGATCCTCACGCTCCGGTACTCGCCGATACGCAGAAGGCCGCTGTCGCCTGTGACGAGGAAATCGGCGCCCGCCGCGACGGCGTTGCCGAGCACGAGGTCGTCCTCCTCATCGTCCGCGACATCGATGACGGCGGGATCGGGATCCTTCTTGCGCGCGACCGCGCGATACCTCGCGATGAAGTCCGCTCGCTCCTGTCCACCCAGACGCTTCCAGAAGTATGGCCTCTGCAGCACCTCGTCCAGTTTCACCAGCATCTGTTCGGAAACCGCGACGCCGATCAACCCATCAGCTGCAAGATCCACTACTTGTCCGGGCAAGCCAGCGCCGGAAGCCGCAGCCGATGCCAGCGTGTTGACGTCAAGAACCGCAAGCACTGTCATACAGACGCGCGATGTCGTGCCGCCTGCCGACGCTGCACCTCCACCTCTTCAATCGCCTTCTCGACTTCCCGATCGATCTCCTCAACGGGAACGTCATCGAACGCGGCGCGGGTCTTTTTGAGCGCGGCGCGAAGGTCATCACGTCGGCGCTGCATCTCCTCGATGTCCGCCAGATCGCGCGGCGAAACCAGCACGCCGACGGGAATCCCGTTCTTTTCGATCATGACGCGCGTCTCGCCGCGATAAATGCGATTGAGCGTCTCGCTGAAGGTCCGGCGCGCTTCGCTGACGGTCTTCGTTTCGAGCGTTGGGGTTTTCTTCGCGGTCATCGATGAGCTCCTTTTCGGTACAGCGACGTACATCATTGTACAATCGCCCGCCGTCCCTCGGAACCCGGATGTCGGTTGACCGCTCGTTTGGGGTACCCTCCCC
>JBIQHO010000111.1:0-10100 GCA_044508545.1 Bradyrhizobiaceae bacterium
GCGGCGAAGAAGGGCGCGCGGCGGTCGAAGGCGGCATCCGCGCCGCGCAGTTGCAACTCGGCAAGCTGTATTCTGCGGGCAACGGCGTGCCGCGCGATCACAAGCGCGCGGGAGAGTGGCTCAGCAAGGCAGCCACGGGAGGGGACCCGGACGCCAAGTTGTCTTATGCGCTTTTCCTGCTGCATCAAGAAGAAGGACCGACTGAACGGCTTGAACAGGCGCGCTCGCTGTTGAGTGAGGCGGCTGAAGCCGGTCATGCGCCGGCTGCGTTTCAACTCGGTGTTTTGGAAATGGGCAGGTTTGGCGGCGCCGCTAATGTCGAAGCCGCCGCGCCTTGGTTCTCTTGCGCCGCCGGCGCCGGTCATGTCGAGGCTCAGTACACATTGGCGCTGCTGTATCTCGATCAAAATAGCGCAATGAGCGACGCGAAGGCAGCGGCGGCATGGATGACCAAAGCCGCACAGGCCGGCCATGCGGGCGCTCAATTTCATCTCGCGGTGATGTATTGCACCGGTGCGGGCGTGGCCAAGGATGTAGCCCAGGGTGCGAGCTGGTACGAAGCGGCGGCGCGCCAGGGGCACAAGGTCGCGCAATTCAATTTCGCGGTGATGCTTGGAAAAGGACAGGGATGCGAGGCCGATCCAGAGAAGGCGGCCGAGTGGTTCGAGAAGGCGGCCGAGCAGGATATGGCGGCAGCGCAGGTTGCGCTCGGCGATGCGCTGATGTCGGGAAGCGGCGTTGCTCAAGATCGCGACGCGGCGGCGCACTGGTATCGGCAGGCGGCGCGGCAAAACCATGAGGGGGCCGCGCGCCGCCTGGCCGCGATCGGCGTGGCGCTGGTCGACAGTTGAGCATTGCCGGCTTGGATGGATCGTTGAAGGTTTGATGCGGCTCCTGATGATTTTCAAGGCAAAGATCTCGCCCGCAGGATGCGGTTGGATTGTCTTCAGGCCTGCGGCAGTGCGTGACGGACATGAGCCAGGGACGGCTGGCAGGAGATCGGGATACGATGAATAAGATTGCGGAGCGCGACGTCAGGAATGTGAAGGGCATGCGGCCCATCGCCAGTCCCATTTCGCAAGAAGAAAACCTTCAAAGCGTGTTCCTCGACCCGGACCTTAGCGATCTGGAATCGGGCACGCGTCTGCGCGGCGCGATACTTGAATATTCCGGCCGGGAAATTTCGGGCTGGATCGTCGATGCCAGATCGCTCACGGCATCTGTCTCTCTTTCTCTTTTTGTTGGGTCCCATGCGATCGAAGAGACGAAAACCGATCGCGCGGCTCCGGCTGCGATTGGTTCAACAAAAACAATTGGCCGCCCCGGTTTCTGTATTGATCTGGCGGCCGCTGGCGCGCGTCGACGCCTGGCGCGCGCGCTCAGACACACTTTAGCGGAGCGAAGCCAGCCGCAGATTTATCTTCGCGTCAGCCTGGACGACGGCGAATTTTTCGAGATTCCGCTCTTTGACAATATCGCGCCCGATGAACTGGTCGTTGCGCTGGGATTTTCGAACGATGACTGCACCGACTTGCTGATTCCGAACAACAACAAGACAGTCGGAGCAGCGCCGGATCCGGCCGGGAAGCAGGTGCGCCACGTCTGTTTCTATTTGCCGCAATTCCACTCGTTCACGGAGAACGACCGGTGGTGGGGACCGGGCTTCTCCGAATGGACAAATATCGCACGCATGCGTCCCCAGTTTCCCGCGCATCAATCTCCGTGGTTTCCGGCTGACCTCGGCTTCTATGACGTGAGGTTGAAGGAGACCCGCCGGCAACAGGCCGAGATGGCGCGCCGCTACGGCATTCACGGCTTCTGCTACTACGTCTACTGGTTCCAGGGGCGCAGACTTCTCGAAAGGCCGCTGGAGCTTCTTCTGGAGGACGGAGAACCGAATCTGCCTTTCTGCATATGCTGGGCGAATGAGAACTGGTCGCGTCGTTGGGACGGCTCGGATGCCGAGGTGCTTCTGGGACAAAATCATTCGCTTGAGGACGATGTTCGCTTTATCGACGATATGGCGAAGCTCCTGCTCGACGAACGTTACATCACGGTCGACGGTCGCAAGATTATCGTCATCTATCGGCCGTCGCTCCTGCCGGACAGGCAGCGCCTGTTCGAGATCTGGCGCGTAAGAGCAAGGGAATTGGGAATCGGAGAGCTTCTGATCTGCAACGCCATGACGTTCGGGGAGTTCGATCCTCGCGATCTCGATTGCGATGCGGCGGTGGAATTTCCTCCGCACACCGTCTCGACGATGGAGCAACCGCTGCCGGAGCTGGGCGCGCCAGCGAGCTTTACGGGAAAGGTTTACGATTATGTCGATGCCGTACGCTCGTCGTTGGGCAAGACATATGAATTTCCTTATTTCCCGGCCGTCATGCCGCGCTGGGACAATACCCCCCGCAAGGGTTCGCGCGCGCACATCTTCAACAGGTCGAGCCCGGAGGCGTTCGAAGTGTGGTTGCGCGATGCGGCTGGTCGGGCAAGAAGAGGCCAATTTTCCGAGCCGATCGTTTTCATCAACTCCTGGAACGAATGGGCCGAGGGAGCGCACCTGGAGCCGGACTCGCGCTACGGACGAGCATTTCTGGAGGCGGTGAGGAGGGTGGCATCCTCCGAACCGATCTCGACCCAGGTCCGCTCAAATCCGGATCTGCTGGATTGCCTGAGCCGGCAGGAGCTTGAGGTGGCGGTGAAGGAAGCGGCCACCCATGTTCAACTGCTTGCTGCTCTTCATCGATCGGAACTGGTCCATTCGGGCTTGCAGAACACGCGCAGCGGAATTCCCGTGGAAGCCCGAGGCGCATTGGAGAATCCGCCAGAATCATTGCTCGTGATTGAGAATATCAATTCGCAAACGAGCGAGCGGGTGGTGGTCGACCCGCGATCGGCTGTCCTCGTGCGGGGATGGGTGTGTGCCGGTGGAACCTTCGAGGCGACGAAGCACAGAATAGCATTCCTGCTCCTCCTCTCAGTGGACGCTGAGAAGCAGGATCATAACGGTTACTGCCTCGTCGTGGACTGGCACGAACGCTTCGACGTCAAGAACTATATGCAAACGAAAAGCAGGGATTGCTGTTTCGGTTTCCAGCTTTCCTTTTTTGTGCGCGATATGCCAGACGGCGAATATCAGATCGCGGTTCTGGAAGTGGGCGAGGGGAGCCGTGCGCTCGTCAGGTCCAATCATTCGATTATTGTTCGCCGTTGAGCTGAGGCCCCCCATGTTGGCCAGCGTCGTCGTCGCTTGCTACAAGCACGAAGCCTACATCGAAGAATGCCTGGAGACTGTTTATCGACAGACGTTCCCGGACGTCGAGCTCATCGTCGTCGACGATCATTCGCCCGATAAGAGCTTTGAAATCGCGCGGCGGATCATCAGGAAGAAATCCTTCGCCGGGCGGTTTGTGTCGTGCACGCTCCTGAGGAATCCTCTCAATCTGGGGGCGCACTGCACCTGGAACAGGGCGCTGTCGCTCGCGAAGGGAGACATGATCTTCTTCCTGAATTCCGATGACATGTTTTCAAAGGATCGCATCCGCATATTCGCCAGCCAGCATGGCAACGAGAAGCTTTTCTTTGGCTTTTCCGCCGTCGAACCGATCGATGAAGCGGGCGGGCGGATAACGACCCATCAATATCCGACGAGCCTTCGCTACGCCGTCGACCGGACCCGCATAACGGGCTCCCCCCTATCCTGGGCGTTTCTGGATTCGCAGATCGCCGCCTCGACAGGCAATTTCGTATTGAGCCGGGAGTTGGTGCGGAAGGTCGGACTGCTGTCTGATCTGAAGTACTGCCACGACTGGGAATTCGCGCTGCGCGCTGTAACCATGGTCGAGCCTCGGTATGTGGAATCGGATCGCTATATGTATCGGCTCCATTCGACGAACAGTTATCGGACCCTGAGCCATGTCGCCGAAAACGAGACCAAAGCCTGCATGTCGTCGTACTGTGTCCATGCGATCGCCCGGCGGCCAGCCAATCGAGCTTGCCTCAGTCCGATCAATTTCGGCGAAGCATTCTACAAATTCATCAAGCTCCATCCGAACTTCAATTATTGGATGAAGCAATTATACGCGCCATATCAGCCCGACCATCGGACTGTGGATTGGAACGAATGGACCATGCCGCTTGCCTGGCGATGACCGACACTGCCAGTTTCCATCAGTTTAGCAGAGCGCCGGATTATGGCTCGGGGCGGACGCAGCTATTGTTTGCTTTTTCCGGCGTCACACCGGTCATCCTGAATTCCTCCCGCCCCAAATCATAACATTGGAAGGCGGTATTAACGAATTGGTTGATCTTCCTCCAAATACCCTTACAACAATCAGGAACGTGTATCACATGGGAATGGGGTCGTCGGGCATATTTGTTAAGATTGTACCGCATTCCTGTGGCAAGCTGCTTCGCGGGAATTTTCCGGCGCGGCTATGTTGGTTTTGAACAAGCGTGGAGCGCTGCAGGGTGAACACGGAAACTTCGATGCGGCCGAGGCTCGAACTGGACCGGGATCTCGATGCGCTGCCCGCGAACGAGATCGAGCGAATATTGAAAGAGTTCTTTTCCGGCCGGATCGCCAACCCGAATCCGGATGAACTGATCCGTTCGGTCAAGGAGCTGGAAGGACAGTTCGGCGATTTCAACGAATATCAATTCGCCAAGGCCGCCGTTCTCATGCAAGCTTGCGATTTTGCACGAGCCCGCGAAATTCTGGTGCGTCTGGCCGGAGAGCTTGCTTCGGATTCCCGCGTTCTGCATCGGCTTGCGATAACGTATTTGAACATGAGTTCCGCTCAAGAGGCACAAGACACCTATCTTGCCGCCCTCGCTCTCGCCCCGCAGAGCGAGAATCTTCGCCGGGAACTTGCAGGTCTCCTGCGGGTCATGGATGCCAGTAAGCTGCATGCCGGCGTGAAAGGGAAGAAACACCGATTGTCTGTCGTGTGTGCGATCAAGAATGAAGCTGACGATCTGCTCGAGTGGTTGCATTTTCACAGGCTGGTCGGCGTCGACCATTTCTATTTGTATGACAATGAAAGCACCGACGGCACGCGATCGATCATTGAATCCTTCCCCTGGCCGGACATGATCACGTATCATTATGTGGAGGGCGATTTCGGCCAGGCCCGCGCATTTCATCACGCAATCGACAGCTATCGAAACAGTTCCGAATGGTGCGCGTTTATTGATGCCGACGAGTTTCTCTATCCCGTCGCGGGCAACAGCATCAAGGACGTGCTGGATGAGGTCCCAGCCGCGCCAGCCGTCGCGGTTCATTGGCTCAATTTCGGATCCAACGGTCATGAGACGAGACCGCAAGCTCTCAGCATCGAGGCGTTCACGCGGCGGGCGCCTGACGATTTTCCGGATCACCATGTGATGAAATCAATCGTCCGGCCCGATATGATCGTCGCCTATCTCCATCCCCATCAGTCCCTTGTGCTGGGATGTTACGTTCAGGAAGATGGCGTGCCGGTTTTCCCGATCGGCGGGCGATGTTCAGCGCCGAAGTGCCGGAAGCTGGCCATCAATCATTACTACACAAAATCCCGGCAGCAGCTTCTGAAGAAGCGGGAGCGGGGAAGACCGCTGGGGGAAGGTGACCCCGAGCGCATCCGCGCGATGGAATTCTTTACTCTTCGAGACCGGAACGATGTCGAGGATCTGACAATCCTGAAATTCCTGCCTGAGTTGAAGAAGCTGCTTCCTCGCTGAAGCATCACGATGCAGGTGCATGGCATCGCGCTGGTCGTGTTACCCGCTGAGGCCGACGCGTTCTGCTGCATAGCCTCGCGCCAGGATGGCGCGCCACCATGATTGCTCGTCGACATACCAGCGAACCGTCTTCTCGATCCCGCTCTCGAAATTCTCGTCCGCCCGCCAGCCGAGTTCACGCTCGAGCTTTGATGCGTCGATGGCATAGCGGCGATCGTGGCCGGGGCGATCGGCGACGAAGGTAATCAGGTCGCGGTGCCTGCGCGTTGTCTTCGGCGCAATCTCATCGAGTAGGTCACAGATGCTTTCGACGACGTACAGGTTGGTGCGCTCGTTACGTCCACCGACGTTGTAGGTTTCGCCGGCGGCACCGTGCTCGAGCACCAGCGCCAGCGCTTTCGCGTGATCCTCGACATAGAGCCAGTCGCGGATATTCCTGCCATCGCCATAGACGGGCAGGTGGTCACCGGCAAGGCCCTTGATGATCATGTGGGGGATCAGCTTTTCCGGAAAGTGATAGGGCCCGTAATTGTTCGAACAATTGGTCACGAGCGTCGGCAAATCGTAGGTTTCGCGCCAGGCGCGGACAAGGTGATCGGACGAGGCCTTGCTGGCCGAATAGGGCGAGTTCGGCGCATACGCCGTAGCCTCCGTGAAGAAGCCCTCGTCGCCGAGTGAACCGAACACCTCGTCGGTGGAGACGTGAAGGAAACGGAATTTCCCGCGTTTCTCGAGCGAGAGCGAGCGCCAGTGGCGCAATGTCTCCTGCAGGAGAGTGAACGTGCCGATGATGTTGGTCTGCATGAACTCACCGGGGCCATCGATCGAGCGATCGACATGGCTCTCCGCAGCAAGGTTCATCACTGCGTCCGGTCGGTATTTTTCGAAAAGGTGACGCAGGCCGGAGCCGTCGCAAATGCACTGCTTCTCGAAAGCGTAGTTCAGGTTTTCGTTGGCGCCGGGCAGAGAGTCGAGGTTCGCGGCATAGGTGCACTTGTCGATGTTGACCACGCGGGCGTGGGTCGTGTGCAGGAGATGACGAACCACCGCCGAACCGATGAAGCCCGCGCCGCCGGTGACGAAAATGGTCGAAGCCTTGAAGCGCATCGTGATCGCCTTCGTGAACTGGAATCAACACTCGTATGAAAGGGCAACGGACTTCAGATATTCGCCGTAGCTGCTCTTCGCGCTTTTCTCGGCTGCCTTCTCGAATGCCTGAAGCGAGATGTAGCCCTGACGCAGCGCGATCTCCTCGGGGCAGGCGATGCGCAAGCCCTGGCGCTGCTCCAGAATCTGAACGAAATGACTGGCCTCGACGAGCGAGGAATGTGTACCGGTATCGAGCCAGGCAAAGCCGCGTCCGAGCACCTCGACATAAAGATTTCCGCGCTCGAGATAGGCGTTGTTGACGTCCGTGATCTCGATCTCGCCGCGCGCGGAGGGTTTGATACCGGCTGCGATTTCGACGACGTCATTATCGTAAAAATACAACCCGGTGACGGCGATGTTGGATTTCGGGCGTTTCGGCTTCTCCTCGATGGAGAGCGCGCGTCCGGTGTCGTCGAGTTCGACCACCCCGTATTGTTCAGGGGCGTTCACGACATAGCCGAACACCGTGGCGCCCTTCGTGCGGGTGACGGCGGCGGATAACATGGGCGGTAAACCGTGGCCGTAGAAAATGTTGTCACCCAACACCAGCGCGACCGCGTCCGCGCCGATAAAGTCGCGGCCGAGGATAAAGGCGTCCGCCAGCCCGCGCGGCGTTTCCTGCGTGGCATAGGCGAACCGCATGCCGATCTCGCTGCCGTCGCCCAGCAGCCGGTGAAACAGCGGCGCGTCCGGCGGCGTCGAAATAATCAGAATTTCCCGGATGCCGCTTAACATCAGCGTCGAGAGCGGATAATAGATCATCGGCTTGTCGAAGACGGGCAGCAGTTGCTTTGAGACGACCGTCGTGACCGGGTAAAGGCGCGAGCCCGTCCCGCCGGCAAGAATAATCCCCTTCATGGCCCCTCGCATTATACCGTTGGCGTTATAACATATAGTGTTATGTCAGCAAGGTTGTTATCAATGAGGGGCTACCGTAAGTTAATAAACCCGAAGTGACATGAAATGAATGTTATCAAGACCGGGATTCCGGAGGTCATCATCATCGAGCCGCAGCTGTTGGGCGACCAGCGCGGCTTTTTTCTCGAAACCTATCAATTTCCTCGTTACGCCGGGCACGGCGTCAGTCGCCCGTTCATCCAGGACAATCTGTCACGCTCCGCACGGGGCGTGCTGCGCGGGCTTCACCTGCAAAATCCGCTTACACAGGGAAAGCTGGTGACCGCGCTACGCGGCAAGGTGCTCGATGTCGCGGTCGACGTGCGCGTCGGCAGTCCGAATTTCGGGCGCCACGTTGCCGTCGAACTGAGTGAGGAGAACAGGCGCCAGCTTTGGGTCCCTCGGGGCTTTGCGCACGGCTTCGTCGTTCTCTCCGAGATCGCTGACTTCTTTTACAAATGTGACGATCTCTACAGTCCGAAGGACGAGCTCTCGATTCGCTGGAACGATCCCGCGATCGGCATCGACTGGGGCGTGGAGGCGCCGTCCTTGTCGGCCAAGGATGCGGACGCGCCGCTGCTGGCCGACGTCAAGAATCTTCCGGTCTATGGACAGGTCTGATGCGGATATTATTGACGGGCACCAGTGGTCAGGTCGGCGGGGCGCTGCAGCCGTTGCTGGACAAGGGCGGCACGGTCCTCGCACCGCTGCGGGCCGAATTCGATCTGTCGAAGCCCGAGACGCTCGCGAAGGCGCTCGACTCTTTCAAACCCGATCTCATCGTCAATCCCGCAGCTTATACCGCGGTGGATCGCGCCGAGGAGGAGCGCGAGCTTGCGTTTCGCGTCAACGCGGAGGCGCCTGCCGTGATCGCGACGTGGGCGGCGCGTCATCGCGTGCCGCTGGTCCATTTTTCAACCGACTATGTCTTCGACGGATCGGGTGAGGGGCCGTGGCGCGAGGATAGTCACACGGACCCGCTCTCGGTCTATGGCGCGAGCAAGCTCGCCGGTGATCTCGCCATCCGGGCGGCCGGCGGCCCGCATCTGATCGCGCGCACTTCGTGGGTGTACGCCGCGGGCGGAGCTAATTTTCTGCGGACCATCGCGCGGCTTGCCGGCGAACGCGAGGATCTCCGTATCGTCGCAGACCAGGTGGGCGCGCCGACCACCGCAAGTGCAATCGCCGACGCCGTTGCCGCCATCGTGCTACCGAACGCGACGAATCTCGAACAGTCGTTCGCACGCAGCAGCGGTATCGTTAATCTCGCCTGTGCCGGCGAGACCAGTTGGCACGGCTTTGCAAGCGCCATTGTCGCGGGGTTGAAATCGCGCGGCGTGAAGCTCGCAGTCAAGTCGATCACCCCGATCGCAACTGCGGATTTTCCGACAAAGGCCAGACGGCCTGGCAATTCGAGGCTCGATCTGTCGCGTTTGAAAGACCGGTTCGGAGTAACCACGCCGGACTGGCAGGACGCATTATCGGCGGAACTGGATCATTTCGTCAGCCTGTAACGCGAGCAGGCGGATTGCTAAAGCATTTTTGGGCGAAGTGGAATCCGGTTCGCGTGAAGAAAACGCGTCAAATCAAGAAACCAGGGCATGATTCCGAAAAGTGGAAAGAGGTTTTCGGAAAAGATCATGCTCAAACCAAAGATAAGCGACGAGCGTGATTCAACGGAGCTGAGACAGACTCTAAATCTACGGCAGCTTGTTAAAATCCAAGCGGCAAATCGCGAGCTATCGGCGGACGGTTGTACCGCGGGTTCCGTCGGCCGGGAGGCCAGGCCAGGCCGCCATAAGGAATGCCGTCGCGCGACAGTTGCGGATTGTAGGCCGGATCATCGTTGAGCACCTCGCCCCAGCGCGCACGCAGCAGGTTGAGTTCATGTTCGAACCGGTCTCGCCGGTCGGCGCGGTTATCGTTGCCCCGGCTGGCGGACTCGGCGTGAATGAGCTTGGCGTGCGGCGTAAAGACAATGCGTTTGCCGGCCTCGCGCAGGCGCAGGCAATAGTCGACGTCATTGAACGCCACGGCGAATCGGTTTTCGTCCATTCCGCCGACCGCGAGATAGTCGCTTCGACGGGTCACGAGGCAGGCCGCGGTCACTGCGCTGCATTCGTGCGCCACGAGGAGTTGATCGAGAAAGCCGGGGTCATCGCTGACCCGGTCCGTGCAGGCGTGAGCGACTGAAAAATTCATGCCCAGCACGACGCCACCGTGTTGAACGACGCCTTTGGGCAAGGCCAGCAGCGCGCCGACCGCGCCGACATCTGGCTCGCCCAGGCGCGCCAGCATCTCCTCAAGCCAGTCATCGGAGCTTGCCTCGATGT
>JBIQHO010000538.1:0-1533 GCA_044508545.1 Bradyrhizobiaceae bacterium
TTACAAGTCGCACGATAAGGTGCGAATCGGCGTCAAGGGGCTTCCTAAGCGGATCATCATTTCCAGCGTCACCGACTACGGCTGGGGCCTGGAAAAGATCACCAACGTCCTGAACGCGCTGGCGGCCTATCAAGGCAAGCCTCTTGTCACCCACCAGGAAATCGCTGCGCTGCTCAAGGACGGCGATGCGCTGCTGGAGACTGGCGAGAAACCATACGGCTACCGCGACGAGCCGATCCAGATTGTAGCGCGCGGCGTCCGGCTGAAACGCTTCCACAATGGCAACGGCCACCTGTTCTTTGAGCCCGACACGCTTCGCGATATCAACATGGCGCTGGCCGAATACTACGGTGACGTGCTGCCGGATGCCGCAGGCGAGAAGCCGACGCAGAAGCAGGCCAGCACCGCAGTATCAAAAGACCTTCAATACTATCCGACGCCGGTTGCCGTCGTGGATTCTGTCCTCGATGAACTCTACGGGCTCGAAGGGCAAAAGGTGCTTGAGCCATCGTGCGGTTGCGGACGCTTTTTGGATGGGTTGCGGGGGCGCGGGGCAAAGGCGTTCGGCATCGAATACGATGCATCACGCGCCATGCAGGCCAGGGCTAAGGGGCATCCCGTCATCGTCGGAAACTTCCTCGAAATGGCGCCGACGCCTGACTATGACCGCGTGGTGATGAACCCGCCGTTTTATGGCAAGCACTACGCCAAGCACGTCAACCATGCATTGCGGTTTCTGAAACCAGGCGGGACGTTGACGGCCATCCTTCCAGCAACCGCCCGCTACGATCACGGCCTGCTTGATGGCAAGTGGTCCGATCTGCCGGTCGGATCGTTCTCCGAGAGCGGCACCAACATCAACACCACGGTTTTGACCAAGGAGCGCGCCCATGTCTGACGCAAGCAAGATCGATGATGGTGGGGCGGCTTTCGCAATGCCGGCCAGCGAACATAGTCAGGGCGGCCACTTCGAACAACGTGGCCTCTCCCGCCGCGATTACTTCGCTGCGGCGGCGCTGACGGGATTGCTGGCGAGCCCCAACGACAGCGTTTATCGGTACGTCATCGAGACTGCCAAGACCACGAGCCCCGCGCCAATGGTTGCCGGACTCGCATACGAACTGGCGGATGCAATGATCGCCGCCTCCAAGTCGGAGACGCATCATGGCTGAGAGCAAGATGCCTGCGAGGATTTGGGCTTGGGGCGGCACGGCTAGCGGCTGGACGCCGCGAAAGTTTATCAATGAAATTCCCGCAAGGGAATATGTCCGCGCCGATCTCGTTGAGCCGCTGGTCGAGGCGCTGCGGTTCTATAGCGGCGTTCATGAACGGGGCTTGAGTAATCCGAATGCGGGGCCGTGGGGCGTCAACAGCACCGACTTTGGCGAACGTGCGCGCGCCGCCCTCTCATCCTGGGAGGCCGCGCAATGACCGATCTGTCTCAAGTCATAGAGCGCGTTCAGGCTGCGACTGGACCGGATCGGCGTCTTGATGCACTGATCGATTGTGCAATCAGATTCCCCGATTTGCGGC
>JBIQHO010000112.1:0-9992 GCA_044508545.1 Bradyrhizobiaceae bacterium
TTTTCACGCCGGCACCAAAGCCGATGGCGACAGGATTCTCGCCAATGGCGGGCGGGTGCTGAACGTCTGCGCTTCGGGCAAGACCGTCGCGGAAGCGCGGGCGCGCGCCTACGAGGCGGTCGATCGCATCAAATGGCCCGACGGCTTCTGCCGCCGCGACATCGGCTTCCGCGCGGTTGAGCGGGAGAGCGGCGGATAGTTTCATCCCGCGCGGGTGTTGCGACGGGTTGCACTGGCGGCCGCAATCGTCTCGAATCCGCTGTCAGGCGTGTCCCCGGCCCGGAGCGTGCCGCAGGGATGCCGGAGATGAAAGGGATCAGCCATGCCCGACCTTGCCGATCTGTTTCCCGGTTACGCCTCCGAATGGATCAACACCACGTCAGGCCGCATCTTCGCGCGCGTCGGAGGCGAGGGGCCGCCGCTGTTGCTGCTGCACGGTTTTCCGCAGACGCACGTGATGTGGCACAAGGTGGCGCCGCAACTCGCCGACGCCTTCACCGTCATCATTCCCGATCTGCCGGGCTACGGCTGGTCCGACATGCCCGAGAGCGATGCGGACCACACGCCCTATACCAAGCGCGCGATGGCGGAAACCTTGATCGAGGCCATGGAGAAGCTCGGTCACGTGTATTTCGCGCTGGCGGGGCACGACCGCGGCGGCCGCGTCGCCTATCGGCTCGCGCTCGATCATCCCGGACGGCTGTCGAAACTCGCCGTGCTCGACATCCTGCCGACCTACGACTACTGGGCGCGCATCAATCGGCTGTCGGCGCTGAAAATCTATCACTGGGCGTTTCTCGCGCAACCCGATCCGCTGCCGGAGAAGCTCATCACCGGGCAACCGGATTTTTTCCTGAAGCAGACGATGGCGAGCAAGACCGGATCCGGCACGCTCGATGCCATCGACCCACGCGCGCTCGAGCATTATCTCGCGCCATGCCGCGATCCTTCGCGGGTCCATGCGATATGCGAGGACTATCGCGCCGGCGCCTATGCCGATTTCGAGATCGACAAGGCCGATCTCGAAGCGGGCAGGAAGATCACCATTCCGATGCTGGCGCTGTGGGGCGATGCGGGCATCGCCGCCGCGGCCTCGGCGACGCCGCTCGATGCATGGCGGGTCTGGGCAACCAAAGTGACGGGCGGCGCGCTGAATTCAGGCCACTACCTGCCGGAAGAAGCGCCGGACGAGACCGCGAGGGCGATGAGGCAGTTCTTCACCGCCGCGTCTTGAAAAAATCCCGCAGCAGCGCCGCCGCTTGGTTTTCACCGACCGCCGGATACACCTCCGGCCGGTGGTGGCAGGTCGGCGCGGCGAAGAAGCGGACGCCGCAGTCCACAGCGCCGCCTTTCAGGTCCGCGGCTCCGTAATAGAGCCGGCGGATCCGCGCGAACGAGATCGCGGCCGCGCACATGGTGCAGGGTTCCAGCGTCACATAGAGATCGCAGCCGGTCAGCCGCTCGCTGCCGATGGCGTGCGCGGCGGTCCGCAGCGCCAGGATTTCGGCATGCGCCGTGGGATCGCGGTCGGTCAGCGTGCGGTTTCCGGCCGATGCGATGACCTCGCCATTCCGCACGATGACGCAGCCGATCGGCACTTCGCCCGATTTCCCGGCCATTTCGGCGGCTTCAAGCGCCAAATCCATGAAACTTGTTGCGGTCATGTCTGGTTTCCCGGGGCGCATCCGTTTTTGCTGATCGCGCTCCGGCGAGAACCCTGTTAAGAGGCGCGCTCAAAACTTGAATTGGTTTTTCGCAAGACGGCGCTTCGGACAAGAGCCGCGCGCGAGACCGTTATGCTTATCCTCGGGGCCGGCGTCGCCGCCGGCCGGTTGCTTTTGCGAGAACATTCATGCCCCGCGATACCGATAAAGACAATGCACGTGGCCGGCGTGATCGTCCCCCAGGCGGCAAGCGCCGATCCGGCGCGGCGCGCGGTCCGGAAAAGAAATTCGCCAAGCGCGGCCTTCCGCCGCGAGACGAAGGCAGCAAGCGTCCCTCGACCGGCAAGCGCGCCGGTGCGAAACCCTATGCCAGGACGTCACAGGCGGGGGCGGGGAAACCCTATGCGGGCAAACGCGATGGCGGTGACGCCGCGCGGCCTCGCTTCAAGCGCGACGACGGCGGCGACAAGCGTGCCTACGCGCCGCGCGGGGACTCACCTCGCGGCGAGCGTCCAGCCTTCAAACAGGACGACCGCGCGCCCCGCGCTGACCGTGGCGACGCGCGCCCCGCAGGGCGCTTTGCCGATAAGAAATTCGGCGAGAAGCGTCCTTACACGCCGCGAGGCGAGGGTTTCCGGAAAGACGGCGACCGCCCGCAGCGTGCGCGGCCGCAAGGGGACCGGCCTTCTAGCGCGCGTCCGCTGCGCGAGGGTGGTGGCGAGAAGCGCACCTATACGCCCCGCGGGGATCGTCCCTTTGCTGACAAGAAGTTTTCACGCGGCGCGGCGGATCGCGGTTCGCGCGGGCCGCGCAAGGATTTCGGCGACCGTCCGGAGCGCGGCGAGTCCAAGCCGTGGGAGAAGCGCGACGCCCGCCCGCGCGATGAGGCGCGACGCGGTTCCCGGCCCTCGCGCGATGACGCCGGACGTTTCGATAGGCCGCGCGATGATCGCGGCGGCGCAGGGCGTCCACGGTTCTCGAAATCGCGGGAAGATCGCCCCGAACGTGCTGCGGGCGGCGAGCGTGGCCCGCGCAAGTTTGATCGTCCGCAGGGCGAGCGCTCGCGTTATGACCGTCCGTCCGGGGATCGTCCTCGCTTCGATCGCCCACGGCAGGAGCGCCCGCGCTATGAAGGAGGCGACGATCGCCCGCGCCGTGACAATGAGGACGACAGCAAGGTCTTCGCGAAGCGTCCGGCGTTCGGAGGGCGCGGCGCCTATCGCGAACGCAGGCCGGACGACGACCGCCGCGGCGCGCGGCCCGAGCCGAAGCCGAAGAAGGCCGGCGAACGCATCGCGAAAGTGATGTCGCGTGCGGGTCTCGCTTCGCGCCGCGACGCCGAGGAATGGGTCACGCAGGGCCGCGTCGCGGTCAACGGCCGCGTCATCAACTCGCCGGCGCTCGACGTCACCTCGCGCGATGTCATTACCGTGGACGGCCAGCCGTTGCCCGAGCGCGAGCGTACGCGGCTGTTCCTGTATCACAAGCCGCGCGGGTTGATGACGACCCACGCCGATCCCGAAGGGCGGGCGACCGTGTTCGACAATCTGCCGGCAGGTCTGCCGCGCCTGATCAGCGTCGGCCGGCTCGACTTCAACACCGAAGGATTGTTGCTGCTGACCAATGACGGCGGTCTGGCGCGCGCGCTGGAACTGCCGGACACCGGCTGGCTCAGGCGTTACCGCGTCCGCGCCCACGGCGAGGTGACGCAGGCGCAACTCGATGCGCTGAAGCACGGCGTCGAGGTCGACGGCGTCAAATATGGTTCGATCGACGCCACGCTGGAGCGCGACCAGGGCGCGAATGTGTGGCTGGTGTTTGCGATCCGGGAGGGCAAGAACCGCGAGGTGCGCAACGTGATGGCGCATCTCGGGCTCGAGGTGAACCGGCTGATCCGCATCTCATACGGTCCGTTTCAACTGGCCGAGATCGCCGAAGGCGAGGTCGAGGAAGTCAAGACCCGCGTGTTGCGCGAGCAGCTTGGCGACAAGATCACCGCGCTTGCCAACGCGAATTTCGCCGGCGCCGCCGCCGAAGCCGATGCTCCCAAGCTCGGCCGTGACGGCACGCCGCTGCGCTCGAAGAAGGACAACAAGGCGAGAACGAAACGTTCGCTGATCGAGGATCGCAAGGGCCGCAGCGTCGTGGTGCAGCGGACCGGCAGCGACGAGGCGCGGGCGCGCAACGAGGCCGAGGCCAACGGCTACGGTCCGCCGCGCCGGCCAAAACGCGGCTATCACGGCAAGCGCGATCTGACGCCGCGGGATTGACGATGCGCGTCGTCGGCGGACGGCTGAAGGGCCGCAACATCGCGTCGCCCGCGTCGAATGCGATTCGGCCCACTCAGGATCGGCTGCGGGAGTCGCTGTTCAATATCCTCATTCACGCCTACGCGAATCCGATCGACGGCGCGCGCGTGCTCGATCTGTTTGCGGGCACCGGCGCGCTCGGCATCGAGGCGGTATCGCGCGGGGCGAAGTTCGTGCTGTTCGTGGATAACGGCGCCGAGGCGCGCGCATTGTTGCGCAACAATGTCGAGGCGCTCGGGCTTGGCGGCGTCACGAAGGTCTATCGGCGCGATGCGACCAATCTTGGCCCGGCGCATCCGATGGAGCCGTTCTCGCTGGTGTTCCTGGATCCGCCCTATGGCAAAGGTCTGGCCGACAAAGCGCTGACATCGCTGCGCGAGGGCGGGTGGCTTGCGCCGGACGCGCTGGTCGTTGTCGAGGAAGCGACCGCGGCTGCGTTTGCCGTGCCGGACGGCTATGACGAACTCGAACGCCGCGCCTATGACGACACCGAGTTCGTATTCCTGCGGAGTGCGTGAAATCGGGGCGATGTGGAATTGACTGCAGATCGACGCAGGGCGCGGGGCCTCCGGTTGCGCCTGTCGCAGGCATTGATGCCTCGGAAAGACATGGATGGAGAAGACATGGATGGCCGGAATACATAAAGCCCCGCTTCTGACGGAATCAGAAGCGGGGCTCTATATTTTTGATTTGACGCGTTTTCTTGACGCGAACCGGTAGCCACTTCGCTTGAAAACGCTCTACCGAGCGGCTTCGAGTGCGGCTTGCTCCTGCCGTGCGATCGCGGCTTTCACCGCCGATTGTACCTTCTCGAACGCGCGAACCTCGATCTGGCGCACGCGTTCGCGGGATACGTTGAATTCGGCGGCGAGATCCTCCAGCGTCATCGGTTCATCGGCCAGGCGCCGTGCCTCGAAGATGCGGCGTTCACGCGGATTGAGCACGTCCATGGCGCCGCTCAACGCCTGACGGCGATGATCGAACTCCTCGTACTCGGCCATGACGGCTTCCTGGGTGGGCGAGTGATCGACCAGCCAGTCCTGCCATTCACCGGCCTCGCCATCGTCGCGGATCGGCGCGTTGAGCGAAGCATCGCCACCGAGGCGGCGATTCATGTCGACAACGTCCTGTTCCGTGACGCCAAGACGCTTGGCGATGAGCTTGACCTGATCCGGACGCATATCGCCCTCGTCAAGCGCGGAAATCTTGCTCTTCGCCTTGCGCAGGTTGAAGAACAGTTTCTTCTGGTTCGCGGTGGTGCCCATCTTCACGAGCGACCACGACCGCAGGATGTATTCCTGGATCGACGCCTTGATCCACCACATGGCGTACGTCGCGAGGCGAAAACCTTTCTCGGGCTCGAACCTCTTCACGGCCTGCATCAGGCCGACGTTGCCTTCTGACACAACTTCCGAGATCGGCAGCCCATAGCCGCGGTAACCCATGGCGATCTTGGCAACGAGCCGCAGGTGGCTGGTCACGAGATGATGCGCCGCATCGCGATCGTCATGTTCGCGCAGACGCTTGGCGAACATGTACTCCTCATGCGGTTCCAGCATCGGGAACTTGCGGATTTCGGAGAGATAACGGGAAAGACCAGATTCTCCGTTGAGAACCGGTAAGGTAGCAGTACGGGCCATGGTAGCGCCCTCCACTGGTTCAGGCCCCCGATAGCGGCGAGCCCGGCAGGCGGTCCCTTTGTTAAAGCCACCGCGCTGCGAATGTTCCGCGTCGGATGTTCAACGCAGGTGCAGCATAACCAGGTCATTCGGAAAAGAAAAGAACAAAAAGTGATTACGATTCCGTGATTAGCCTGTAACCATATGGTACGGCTTTACTTTCGTAATTCTGCGTCATTCCGTCGCCGCCAGGGCTGTCTTCAGCAGAAGCAGGTCCTCCGGCAGATCCGCTTCCCACCGCAGCACCTCTCCGGTCCTGGGATGTTCGATTACTAACAGGTAAGCGTGGAGCGCCTGCCGCTCAAGGGCACCGAGGACAGTCCGGGCCGATGATCCCAGCTGGTTGGCCTTGGTCTTGAAATGGGGGCCGTAGACGCCGTCGCCCAACAAGGGATGGCCGGCATGAGCGAGGTGCACCCTGATCTGATGGGTACGGCCGGTCGCGAGCCGGCAGGCGAGGAGGGCGGCAACCGGTTTGCCGTCGCGGCTATTGAAGGCCTCCCGCACCTCCCAGTGGGTGATCGCTTCGCGTCCGCCAGCCCGCACGGCCATCTTTTCGCGGGCATGGGGATGGCGGTCGATGGGCGCGTCCACGGTGCCGTGCGGACGGTTTGGCAGTCCCCACACAAAAGCCAGATAGCCCCGCTGCATCGCGCCGGTGCGTCCGTGATCGGCGAATTGCGCGCTCAATGATTTATGCGCGGCGTCATTTTTGGCCGCGACCATGAGGCCGGTAGTGTCCTTGTCGAGCCGATGCACGATACCGGGGCGGCGGACGCCGCCGATGCCGGACAGGCTTTCTCCGCAATGCGCTATGAGGGCGTTGACCAGCGTCCCCGTCTCGTGCCCCGCGGCGGGGTGGACGACCAGCCCCTTCGGCTTGTTGATGACGATCAGGTCGTCGTCCTCGAAAACGATATCGAGCGCAATGGCTTCCCCTTTCGGCTCGGCAGATATTGCGGGCGGCACGTCGATTGTGATCGTATCGCCGGCAGCGACATGATAAGCGGGGTCACGAATGGGGGCAGCCCTGGCCGAGTCCGGCGCAATGGAAGGTTTTGCAACGAGGACCTGACCCGCGAGAATCAGCGACTTCAGGCGGGAGCGCGACAGCTCAGGACTGTGCGTTGCGAGGACCCGATCAAGGCGCACCGATCCCTCGTCACCCCTGACGACGATATCAATCCTTTGACCGCCGCCCGGCGATACGCCTTTTGAAGCAGAGCCCTGCATGACCGAGTCTGTGAATCCCGCGCCGACACCGGAACAGGCCGCGCTGTTCGCGCGGGTGCGGCGGATGATGTTGATCGCTGGTCTGACCACAGCGCTTGCCGTAGCGGCCGTCCTGACTGCCATCGGCTATCGTTTTTTTCGCGCCGAGGGAAGCAGGCCGGCGGCCGATGTTACCGCGACCCTGCCTAAGGGGGCCAGGATCACCGCGACCGCGGTGGCGGCCGATCGGCTTGTCGTGAGCCTCGATGTCGGCGGTTCCGTCCAGATACGAACCTTCGATCTGCACACGCTGCGGCCGGCCGGGACCTTGAAGTTCGCAAGCGAGCCGTGATCCGGGGAGTACCTTGCAGCGCGCCGATTTCAAGGCTATTGCCTGTCCGGTACGCTCCCTTCGTCTAGCGGTTAGGACGCGGCCCTCTCAAGGCTGAAACAGGGGTTCGATTCCCCTAGGGAGCGCCAAGCAAAATCAATAGCTTATCCATCCCTGAACTTTATGAAGCTTGAATCAGGTCCGCATCAGGTAAGCAGGAAAGATTCTAAAGCGTGTCGTTAGGGAAGCTGCGACGCTTTTATTAGGGTTTCCGTGCTCCGAGACCATGGACGATTTGCTGGCTTGGCTACCAACGTCCCGTCTCCCTTGAACGCTGTCCTGACCCGTTATCTGACTTCTATCGAGCCGGCCGGACTTCTGGATCGCTTCAAACTGCAGTCATCCTCAGATCCGGCATTACTTGATCAGGCGTTGTGTCAGCTTCGATTTGTCCCAATGCAGGCGGAAATAACAGGCGTCGACACCAGGCCGGTGGCAAGAAGATCCGTGCAAAACCACAACGATATCGTTGCCAGATCCATGTGGTTCGATTCGATTGATGGCCTGCACATTAGCGCGGAGACTGAGGACGAAGTCCGCAGCCTTCGAAACCCAAATTTCGTGGAGACATCCAGCTGATCCACAAAACGACTGGCACCCCATGGTCCCATAATCGATGATATAGTCATTAATGGCGTCTTCATTCAGTTGAACCGCTCTGACCGCCGCCGGCGGAATCGATTTGAGATCACAGTCTTGGCGAGCATCTGCTATGGATGCAGCAACTACAGACGGAAGCTCAATTTTTGCAGCCTTGAGCAACGCAGTTGTCTTTTCATCCGCGGTTTTCTCAGCGGCGGTGCCGCATCTCGTATATCGTGCTGGATCGTATGAGCCTTCCTTTATCTCGATCGTATTGGTGTCAACAATCGTCAGAGTGTATCGGCGGCGCTTTGGTCCAGGCGCGACTCCTCCCTCGCCATCGCTGATCTGTCGATCGACAACGTCGAAGCGCTTGGCCGATAAGCGGCGGATCGAAATGTTAGGCGTGACCTCGTCGGCATAGCCGCCGAAGTTGTGAAGCTTGGAGCCGTTGAAAACGATCAATTCTCCACCGCCGATGGCGGCTCCGGTTAGTTTGGCTAAGCCCAATTGCTCGAAGGCTTTGCATGCTCGATCCTGAAGTTCGGGCGACGATGACTGAACAAGCGCCCAAGCTCCGCTGACGGGGTAATCACTCCCTGAATGCGCTGACCCGGCCGACAACACGAAAACTGTAAAAACAATAATGAAGGTGCGTAACATTGGCGCTTCCAAATCACATTAAGTGCACTCAGGATGACGGCCAATCGATATTGGATTTCGCTCCCATCGCCATCGCTCAGGATCAGACGGTTTACCCATGGCTGCTCCCAGAGCCTTTCCGCTTCTGATGGAATCAGAAGCGGAGCTCTATTTTTTGATTTGACGCGTTTTCTTTACGCGAACCGGTAGCCACTTTGCTTGAAAACGCTCTAAAAAGCAGCCTTGAATCATGATCTCTCCGCCAAGGAAGTCCCAAGAGTCCACATGATCTAGTCTAATGGTTCAACAGCTTCAGCGCGGCCTCATGCACGCGTGGATCGCCGGCGGCGACGACGCGGCCGCCGCCTTGCGCGGGCTCGCCTTCCCAGGTCGTGATCACGCCGCCCGCCCCGGTGATGATCGGGATCAAGGCGGCGATGTCATAGGGTTTCAGTTCCGTCTCGATGACGAGATCGAGATGGCCCGCCGCCAGCATGCAGTAGGAATAACAGTCGCCGCCATAGCGCGTCAGCCGGACCTCGGCCTCGACCTTGCCGAAGGCTGCACGGTCGTCGGGATTCATCAACAGCGGACTGGTCGTAAACGAGGTCGCCTCTTTCAGCGAGGCGCACCGGCGCACCGCGAGCTTGCGTCCGCCTGATGGCCCGTGATAGCGCGCAGAGCGGTTGTCGCCGCTGAACCGCTCGCCGATGTAGGGCTGGTGCATCATGCCGTAAACCGGCATGCCGCGATGGAGCAGCGCGATCAGCGTGCCCCAGATGGGAAAGCCGGCGATGAAGGACTTCGTGCCGTCGATCGGGTCCAGCATCCAGACGTATTCGGCGTCTTCGTTCTGATTGCCGAATTCCTCGCCGACGATGCCATGCTGCGGAAAGCTCGCCTTGATCATCCGGCGCATGACCGCCTCGGCGGCCCGGTCCGCCTCCGTGACCGGGTCGAAGCCCCGGGCGTCACACTTGTTTTCGACGTCGAGAAGAGATGTTCTGAAGAACGGCAGAATGGTCTCGCCCGCGGCCGTCGCGAGACGGTCTATGAAGGCGGTAAAATCGATCACCGTCACGTCTTTACCTCATCGGGCGAGGGCTGCGCGTCGCGCGCCCGCGCGCCCCAAGTTGAGCGCCTCCTATACATGCAGGAATCGGAAATCGCACCGTTTGCGATCTATTGGGCGGCAGTTATCCCGCTTTGGGGTGTCGGACATGAGGGATATCCGCGCTCATTGGAGGGAAATCGGCCGTGCCGCGTCTTTCGGCCGGACTGAGGCGATTACCTCTGGAATTTGCGTTAATAAATTGGTTTTGCTTAATAAATTAGTCGTTCGCGTCGCCGCGCGACAAAATCAGAATATGCCTAATCGGAGGAAAATCGTCATGAAACCTCTTGCCTTTTGTGCAGCGCGGCCACATATTGTTGCGGTGCGGTAGCGCTCGCGCTGCCGCTGCCCTCCTTGGGCGTTTCCTCCCAGACTTGGGCCGCTTGATTGACGAGCGGC
>JBIQHO010000113.1:0-9978 GCA_044508545.1 Bradyrhizobiaceae bacterium
ATCAAACTCGCCTCAATCCGCATCTGGTTGCGATTTAATGAGTCGATGACCTAAAGTCGTTCCACTCTATGCCGAATGGATTTGCCACCCCGCCAAGCCCCATATAGAGGTTGGCCCAAGTGCCGTGGCTTTCGAGTTTTTCCGCTGGTGGCAGATTGTAGATGGCATCGCGGGCGCGAAGCAGAAAATACGGTGTGGCTGAGACGGCAATGATGGCGGCAAGCAATATCATCTGCGCAAATGCAAACTTGCCGCGCTGAGAGAAAAGGCGGAGGAGAAGGGCCAATAGCGAGGTGACCACGCCCATCATCCCGATAGCTTCTCGAAATAGTAAGGCCAACGCGAGCGCTACAATTCCAATCGCGCCCCACGTTCGACTGATCCGCGGATTTCCGAGTACCGCTAATGGGAGAATTGATACAAGGCAAGCAGCGCCAAACTGCGCCGGATGTGGGGTCAAGGCATGAAGTTGATTGGCTATTGAAGGACCGATTGCCAGCAGAGAAAGACACACGAATGGAAGACCCATGGCAAACAACAGGGATGCCAGTGTCAAAAGCGATAAATAATTTATGGTGGTGTTAAGCAATGAAATATGGGTTGGCAGTGCAGTTTTCCGCATGATGACCGAATAGATTTCGAGTGCAAGTGCGTGACCAAGATCATCGCCGCCAAATCCATTTGCTATAGGCTCTATTGTGGAGCCAGGACAGAGGACAAGAAATTTTGAAGTTGTCCGCGCGCATTCTGCGCTTTGCAGCCAAACCTTGGATGTTGTCCAGGTGAACGGTAGTCCGTCGGCAGCGAAATAGGATTTTCGCATCTGCGGTATCGTGATTAAGATCAGGCAGAGAGCGAACAGGATAGAATAGAGGTGTTTGCGACAGAGTTGAACCAAGAGCATCGTCTATTCCTGCGTGGGGATCGTGTCGCAACTCGTGTTTCACGTAGGTGTACGCGAAAGTAACGCCGGGATCATCAAATTTCGCGGCAAGACTCCCAACATGGCATATAGTGGATATAGTTTTGTCGCATTAGCGGCCGAAACAGCATCTCCCCGGAAATCAATCGTGCGGAACAAAAGTCAAGCGATTGCCTCGCCCTTGAGGGCAGACCTTCTTGCCGCTGGCGCGGTCGCGACGTTTGTCGGCTTACTCGGGCTTTGGCCGCACCTCGGATTCATCAGGGAGATCGGAGAATTCCGCTATTTCCAGGGGGCCTACGACGAGGATTCCTACATTCTGAGCTGGTTGCTGGGGACACTCAGACCCACTCGCGCCTTGTCGGGATTTGCTTTAAGCGCCTTATACGCGATTAGCTCCCGATCGCTGGATGCTACCCTCATTCTTTCTGACTTTGTGTTTCCATTCCTGGTCACCGGCGCGGCCTATTTCGCCGCCAGTCAGATTCTGTCAAGCCGGGTGGAAAGAGTTCTCGTCACGTTGCTATTGGTGTTCGCGAACGATCTGTTTTCACTAGGCAACCTGGCCGTCTGGACGAGTGGGCGTTTCAATATTTTTGCCTTTTCGCAAACTGTCGGCATGATTGGCTCAAATCTGGTGCCGCCTTACGAAACCAGCTTTCTCGCAATTTTCAGAACGCCGGAGCCGCAAGTCAGCTTCACGCTGATGTTTCTCATCCTTGGACTGCTCGCCAGATTTGCCGGGGACGTCAGTGCCGCGAAGCGGGGAACCGCCATTGCCTTGATCGCCGCGATCTCGCTGCTGCCGCTCGGCTATACCTTCATCACCGCTCCGATGGCGGCCATCGTTGCCGGGTCAATGATCGTATTTGCGGTGTCTGGGCGGAGGATCGGGGCCGTAGCCACAGCTGTCGGTTTGGCGGGAGCGACCTGCGTTGTGCTGGTTGCGCATTATTGGCAGCAATCGGGAGGACAATCGACATCAAGCCTTGCCACCGGGCTATCCTATCATTCGCGAGCGCCTATCATCACGCCAGCGACGCTTGCGAGCCTGATCCTGGGTGGCGGACTGGCGCTCTGGCTATTCCGGCAGAAATGCCGCCAGCCGCTGGCGTTTCTGGCATTGGGCTGCGTGCTGTTGCCGTTTCTGATCAGCAATCAGCAGATCGTCTCCGGTGTGATGATCAGCGCACGGGACTGGGAGCGCAATGTCAGCTATCCCTTGCTCGTTTTCGGTATTGCTGTGGCATCTTCGCTGATTTTCCCGGCCGCCATGCTGAGATCAAGACGACTTGCCGCGATAACTTGGCTTCTCGTTGCGGTTTGCGCGGTCGTCGTCTGGCGCGCGCAATCCATCGCATTCCGGATGTGGGAGCCTCGCAACCTGGAATCGATCGCCATTGTCCGCGCATTGCAAGCGACGAATCCCGCATTACTTGGCAATTCCAGCCTTACATTTGAGGATGCGGGTATTTCGCAATTCATTCAGGTGAGAATGAGGGATTCGGCGAACGTTCCGTTGACTTTCTATAAGATCGCGATGCATTTTATTCCGAACATGGCTCCGCACGCCACGATAGCGGATCCCAGCCCTTATGAAGGTTTGGTGTTCGCATATTGGCTCCGGACCGGTGTGAATTTGATGCAAGCCGAGAAACTGCTCCGGACGGAGATTTCGCGGCGCGCCGGGACATTCACAAACTACCTCTTCAGCTTTCGCGATGGCTGGTATCCGGCGAGCGACAATCGCGCGGTTCGGCAAGTTGAGCTGGAAAGGAGTGTGGTCCCGATTATTGCGAGATATGGCGATTATCTTCGGTTGGAAAATCGTCGGGACGTTCTCGGTCGGCCGGGACTGTTGATTTCGATGGAATCGCCGACGGAATTGTCGCCAAATCCGTGGATCAAGAATCAGTTCATAGCAAGCGGCGAGGCGCATGGCATGACGGCCTATGTCTATCGTCAGAGCGCGCTATAGGCCCGGACAGAACTATGGACAGATTGCCGGTTGAAGCAGAGGGCAAGCAATGGTTTCGCTTGAAAAAGGGCTTTGCAGTCTCTCGTCCTGTTCAGGCGACTATCCTTATTACTGTGTTTTTCTGTTTTACCGTTCCTTTCTATATTCAATCCCTGGGCAAGGCGGATGCGCTTCAGCCGTCCTGGTCCTCGGCCAAAATCTGGATTCAAAGCGCCGAATGCGCGCGAACGACCGGCGCCATTCTGGCTATCTGTAAGGACGGGAAGCTTGTTCCGATCGCTGACGCCTCGGCCGGTGACGATCCGGGGCAGGCACTCGCACTCGATCTCTATTCGATTCTCACGCAAAAGGCGGCGACGCAGAATGACGTTTCAAGGTTGAATTCGACCTTGAACTATATCGGCATTGCGCTGCTCGCTGCGTGTCTATTCTGCTTGAAACTTCCCATCGCCTCTTTTCTGGTTCTGACGGGAGGCGCTCTGATCGCAAACCAGTTTCATTCGCTGGGGCCGCACCCCGGGCAGTTTGGTGTGGCGTGTTTTGTTACTGTTCTGCCGTTGTCAATCTTGGCACATGCGTTCGGTGCAATGTCGGGAAGGGCTGCGTGGTTTTGGCTTTCTGTAGGCCTCATGGCACTCGGTGCCGGGTTGTTGTTCCGCGAGGCGATCGGTCTCATGGGAGTCGCAGCCGGCTTTCTCGCGATAGGCATCGGCTATTTCAGCTCAATCCCGAGGATCTCTCGCAGGGCAGTCGTCGCTCTCGGATTGGCTGTCGCAATTGTTCTGAGCATGTCGACGCCCCAGATGGTCTTTCGTGCGCGTGATCGCCTTTACGACCTGCCTCCCTCGACAAGAATGGAGCAACACGGGGCGTGGCACAATCTCTACATCGGTCTTGGAGCTGTGCAGAATCCGTTTGGAATAGAGTGGAACGATGCCAAGGGGATTGAGGCAGTCAAAAAGATCGACCCTTCGATTGTGTATCTTTCCAATGAGTATTTTGCAGTCCTTCGGCGCGAGTATTTTCGTCTCTTGATGTCGCATCCGTTTGAGGTGGGAAGAGTATATGTCGAGAAACTGGCAATCGCCGTTAATGTTTACGTAGCATGGGCCGTATCTCTGATTGTTGTTGGCGTTGCCATTTTCATGCGAATTCGGCGCAGGATTGTCGGCCGATGGAGGATGAGCGAACTACTCCTCTTTGTTTGCGGCTGCTTTGTGATGATGTTCTGGGCTCAGGCCGCGCTTTTCAACTTTACGACGTTGTATCTTTTTCCCATTAAGCTCTTTCTGTTACTGAGTTTTGGGGGATTGCTCGACTCATGGATTTCGTCTGCTTGTCCTAGTGCGAGGAAATCTGATAGGCGTTCGACGGTGGCTGGGCTCGCAACCTGATCAATATGGCCCGACTGTGCCGAGCGGCAGGCTAGTCGAAATTGCTTCAACCGAGACAGTGATGACCCCTGCCCAGACCAGTTCGCTTGCGGTGATGAGTTTCCATCCTGTCACCAAGGAATTTTCGCGAGAGATCGAGAAGAGCTGCGGGCCGATCGATTGCTATTTCGATGCGGCCTCCCTTCGGAAACTGTCGATTCTCGCGAGTATCAGGGAACTCCGCAAGATCGGGAGTGAGCAGCTTGTTCTGGCGCTTGAAGGCGAATCGGCGCGGGCGCTGGTTGCGCCGCTATCGATTGCCGGCGCCTTTACGCGGGCCGAGTCCATGGCGGTATTCTGGCCGGATTTGCGCATCGAACCGATCACGCGCTTTGCGATCCTGAAGAATATCTGGCGGCTTCTGTTCGATTCCCTCACGGCGCGACTTGCGCTTGCGGGCTCAAAGCGCACGGGCGCAGAAATGAAGGCCGTGAAGATGCCGCGGCAGGTTCCTGCCGCCGCCGGCAATCGCGTTCTTTATCTCGATACGAACATCTCTCTCGGAGCCCCCGTCGGAGGTTCGATCGGGCACACCGCCGGCGTGATGGAAGGATTTCTGCAGCATGAATTCGAAGTTGATTACGCCAGCCTGAAGTCGATACCGACGCAAAGGCAAGGCACGCGCTGGCTGCAGCTTCGCCCCGAGACCTTACTGGCTATTCCGCCCGAGCTGAACTTCTACCGCTACGCCGAGGCGATCGATGCGAAGTTGACTCCGATGCATCGCGCCAAGCCATGGTCGTTCATCTACCAGCGCTTTTCCCTGCACAACTTCGTCGGCTCTCAGCTGGGCCGCAAGTTCGATATTCCGGTCGTGTTGGAATACAACGGCTCGGAAGCATGGGCGGCAAAGAATTGGGGTACCAGGCTTGCGCTTCATGATGCTGCGGTTGCAGCCGAGGATGTGGCGCTGGCGACCGCGGATCTCATCGTGACGGTCTCGGATCAACTCGGTCGCGAGTTGCAGGACCGCGGAATTCCCGACGAACGGATTGTTGTTTACCCGAACTGCGTCGATCCGGAGGTTTTCGACAGCAAGCGCTTCTCCGTCGAGGAATTGACCGGGCTGCGCGACCGCCACGGTATCGCTCGTGACGCCATGGTCGCCGGCTTTATCGGCACGTTCGGGCAATGGCATGGCGTCGAATTTCTTGCCGAATGTATTCGGGATCTGGTTCGTGACGAACTGGGCTGGATCGGGGAGAGGAAGCTGCATTTCCTCCTGGTCGGCGACGGCCTGAAAATGCCTTTGGTGCGGCAACTGCTGGATCATCCCGACGTGGCGCGGCATGTGACGCTGACCGGGCTGGTCGCTCAGTCGGAAGCCGCGAAATACCTCGCGTGCTCGGATTTGCTGATTTCGCCTCACGTCCCAAACGCCGACGGCTCGGAATTCTTCGGCTCGCCGACTAAGCTCTTCGAATATATGGCTATGGAAAAGCCAATCGTCGCCTCGGCGCTCGGGCAGATTGCCGAGGTCGTTTCAGGCCGGGGCGCGACCCGGCTGGGGACCATGCCGCCCGGTGCCGGCGAGCTATGCGGCTTCCTGTTCGAACCGGGAAATGCACCGGAATTCAAAAAAGTGCTACATCAGGTTGTTGATGATTTGCCGTCGGCCGCCAAAACGGCGCAAGCTGCACGGCAGGAGATTCTGAATCGATACACCTGGCCGCGCCACGTCGACGCGATCCTGAACAGAATGATTGAAAATCGTCTGCTGGCGCGCCAGCCAAAACGATCGGTCGCCTAGCCCTCGCGGCCGGAACGGGAATTTTTCGGCATGTGCGGAATAGTCGGAGTTTTGTCATATAGCGGCAAGGGGGTCGTCGAGCGTCCGATATTGGAACGAATGCGTGACGTGATGGTCCATCGCGGGCCAGACGGCGGCGATCTGTGGATTTCGGAAAGCCGCAAGATAGGCTTCGGCCATCGGCGACTCTCGATCATCGACCTCGCCAGCGCAGCAACGCAGCCGATGCATAACGAGGACGGTAGCGTCGTCATCACGTTCAACGGCGAGATCTATAATCATGCCCGGCTGCGGCCGGAACTCGTGTCGTCCGGTCATCGGTTTCGCACCGACCACAGCGACACAGAGGTGCTCGTTCATGGCTACGAGGAATGGGGCCTCGAAGGTCTTCTCGCGCGAATCGAGGGTGACTACGCATTCGGCATTTGGGATGAGCGGAAAGGGGTGCTCTCGCTCGCGCGCGACCGGATCGGCGTCAAGCCGCTTTACTTTGCCTATATAGGCGGCTGCTTCACCTTCGCTTCGGAAATGAAATCGCTGGTCCAGCATCCGGCTTTCTCGCCGGACATCGAACCGCATGCGATGTATCACTATCTGTCCTATCTGACGACGCCGGCGCCGCTGACGATGATGCGTGGCATCTACAAGCTGCCGGCGGGTTGCAGCCTGACTGTAAGCCGGTCGGGTGAAGCCGGAATGTCGCGCTATTGGGATGCGACGCCGGGACACGGTATCGATCCGAACGAAACGAAGGGGCTGTCGGACCGCGCGCTCGAGGATTTCTATATCAAGGGTATTCGGGGTCACCTGCGCGACAGCGTCGAAAAGCGAATGATGTCCGATGTGCCGATGGGCGTCTTTCTGTCGGGTGGCGTCGATTCCTCGACCAATGTCGCGTTGATGAGCGAGTTTTCCAATCGCCCGGTGGAAACCTTCACGATCGGATTTAGTGACTATCATCATTTGAACGAATTCGATTCCGCGCACGCGATCGCGAAGAAGTTCCGCACCAATCACCACGAAATTTCGATTCAGAAAAAGGACATGATCGACTACCTGCCGAAAATGATTCATTCGCAGGATGAGCCGATTGCGGACTGGGTTTGCATTCCCCTCTACTTCGTGTCGAAGCTTGCCCACGATGCCGGCATGAAGGTCGTGCAGGTCGGCGAGGGCTCAGATGAGCAGTTCTGCGGCTATTCCGGCTATATGGCGTATCTGAATCTCTACCACAAATACTGGTCGCCGTTCCGGAAATATTTGCCGCGGCCGGCGCAACATCTTGCGGCGGGAACGGCGCGGCTGCTGTCGGGAATGCATCCGCGTCTTCCGATTTATGCCGACATCATTGATCGGGCCGCCAGGAGCCGGGAACATTTCTGGTCTGGGGCGATGGTGTTTCCCGATCTGATGAAAAGCCAGCTTGTGAGTTCCGAGGGAATCGCAGCGATGCGGACCGAGCGCGACAACCGCGTTGAAGGGCTGGTCGATCCCGAATACTTCGAGCTCGACAGCTACAACGTCGTCCATAGTTTTCTCGGTCCGCTTGACGATAAATTTCCGGACTCCGATGCGCTCACCCGCATGATTCACAGCGAATTCAGATTGCGGCTGCCCGAGTTGTTGCTGATGCGGGTCGACAAGATCGGCATGTCGGAATCGCTCGAAGCGCGGGTGCCGTTCCTTGATCACAAGCTGGTCGAATTTTCCATGGACATCCCGGAGCAATGGAAGACCCGTGGTGGAGAGCCAAAGTATCTTCTGAAGAAGGCGGTCGAGGGCCTGATCCCCGACGATATCATCTATCGGAAGAAGATGGGTTTCGGCGCCCCGATGAGCGACTGGATGCGGAGCGATTTCGGCCGGGCCGTCCGAGCCGCGGTGCTCAGCTCCGGACTGATGCGCCGCGGTTTGTTGAATGTGGATTATATCGAGAAGCTGTTCGACTGGCACTTCAAGGGACGCATGGATACCAGCCTGTATCTGTGGACGCTCTACAATCTGACCGCATGGTACGACCTCTGGGTCGACCGCAAAGAGGTCGACACGTCGCAGTTGTCCGATGCGGCTGCTTGAGGCGGCGCTTCGCGCTCACCGGATTTTCCGCAAGTCGCCCACCTACGTGGCCGAGAGGCTTATACGTGAGGTGAATTGCGAGTTGGATCGCTGGCTCGCGCCAATCCGCGAAAAGCGTCTGGATCGGGCGCGTCTGATCCAGATGGGCCGCGCAGCGTCCATCGATGAGTTGTGGGAGCGGTTCCGTGCCAAACCGTATCCCGCTGTAACAACGCCGCTGGATGCGAGTGCGCTGGATCAGGTGCAGCCCGGAGAAAGCAATCGGGTTTTGCAAGCCGCCGAGCGCGCCTGCGGTCGCATCGTCGATCTCTTGGGAATCGGGCCTGTTTCGCTTGGAAGCTCAATCGACTGGGCTTACGACTATCGGGTGAACCTCGGGTGGCCATCCGGCTTCGCGCGCTCGATTGATTACGTCAATCGTGATCGTCCGAGCGACATCAAGATTTCTTGGGAGATTTCCCGCCTGCAGTGGGTGATTCCGGCCGGTCAGGCTTATCTTCTCACGGGCGACGAACGTTATGCGTCTTCCGTTCGCGATATTCTTCAGGACTGGATCAACAAAAACCCGCTGGCCTATACCGTCAACTGGTCCTGCACCATGGAGGCTGCACTGCGCCTCTTCACCTGGAGCTGGCTGTTTCATGTCTTCGGCGGCAGCTCATCATGGAGCGACGAGACGTTTCGAACGAACTTCCTCGCAAGCCTCTATCTGCACGGTGACTTCACGCGCAGGCATATCGAAAAGGCCGACATCAACGGCAATCACTATACGGCGGATCTAGCCGGCCTCGTCGTCGCGGGTCATTTTTTCGGTGATTTCGGCGATGCGCCGTGCTGGCGCAAGGTCGGCTGGGCGGGCTTGCAGCAGGAAATTGGCAAACAGGTGTTCGCCGATGGCATCGACTATGAGGCATCATGCCCATATCACCGGCTGGTGCTCGAATTGTTTTTTTTGCCGGCGTTGTTTCGGGCCGCGGCCGGCGAAACGGTGCCTGAGCCTTACATCCAGCGACTGCTTGCCATGTCGCGCTTCGTGGCCGCTTATATGCGCTCCGACGGAAGCAGCCCGCTTTGGGGTGACGCTGACGATGCGCGTACGTTACCTTTTGGAGGGCAGGCGCTTGGCGATCATCGCTATCTGATCGGGATGGCGGGCGTTGCCTTCAACGATAAGGATCTGATCTCTGGATTCGGCGGTTCCCGCTCGGAATTGATATGGATCTTCGGGCCGCAAAAGGCGGCATCTCTGCCAGTCACGCCGAGCGAGCCCATGACATCCGCGGCGTTTCCCGATGGTGGGGTATACGTCATGCGCCACGGCGATAGTCATGTCTTCATCGACTGCGGGCCCCTCGGGTTGGCGGGCCGCGGCGGTCATGGTCACAATGATGCCCTCTCGTTCGAGGCGTGGCTACGGGGCGCGCCGCTCATTATTGATCGAGGTTCTTTCGTTTACACGGCGTCGTTCGAGGATCGCAATGCGTTCCGGGCCACCGCGTCTCACAACACGCCTTGCATTGATCGCGAGGAAATCAACCGGTTCGATCCGGGAAATCTCTGGTCGATGCAGAACGACGCCCGGGCTGAATGTACGCGTTGGGAAAGCGATGGCGCGAGAGATGTTTTCGTCGGCGCCCATCACGGCTACGAGCGCATTGGCGCCAACATCGAGCGTGAGATCGTACTGGACAAAGCGTCAGGCACGCTGACGATCATGGATCGCATAACCGGCGAGGGACGGCATGATGTGACCATTCCGCTCCATCTCGCGCCTGGCGTATTGTGCAAGCGGTCCGGCGAGAGCGTGAGGCTGTTTACA
>JBIQHO010000539.1:0-1526 GCA_044508545.1 Bradyrhizobiaceae bacterium
AGCCCTGCGCGCCGCCGAGGTCAAGGCCGCCCGCGCCGTCCATCTTGAACAACAGGGCAAGACCGGCGAGGCGCTCGCGCTCTGGCGCGAGATCATGGGCAAGTATTTTCCGGTGAGCTGAGGCGGAAATGGCGCGGGCGAACGTGGCAAGGCAGCAGGGCGATGCTTTTCAGGCGCGCCTGTTCTGGCTGTATGCTGCCTGCCTGCTCGATCCACACAGCAATATCGTCAAGGTTGCCTACGAGACCGGACCGAAGGCGTTTGACGATATTCTGATCGAATATGATCCGAAGGTCCCGCCGCGCGACCACGAGGGGCAGCCGCTTTACCGGCGCCATATCCAGTGCAAGGGGCACGCGAACGCCGGCACGTTCGGTCACGCTGAGCTGACCGACCCCGCTTTCGTCAACGCAAGCCGCTTTTCCTTGCTCCAGCGCGTGCACGAGGCGCAGAAGGCCCACGCCCCCGACGGGCGGGGCTGCCGGTTCGAACTGAAAACCAACTGGCGCATTCGCGCGGACGATCCGCTGATCGACCTGATCGGCAAGGGCAGCGACGCGATCAATCTTGACCGGCTGTTCGAAGGCAAGACCGACAACAGCCGCATGGGTCAGGTGCGCAAATTGTGGCGCGAGCATCTGGCGATCGATGACGCCGCGCTCAGGCTGGTCGCCCGCGTCCTTGCCGTGGCCGAAAGCCCTGAGTCACTGATGAGCCTGCGGGAACGGCTTGATGACCGCTTCGCCGCCGTCGGGTTGAAGCGCGTTCCCGCTTCCGAATCCGGTTTTATCTATGACGACCTGGCCGAGAAGCTTCTTGCCCAGGGCCGCACTGAATTCGACCGCGACAGTTTTCGGGAGATGGCGCGCGGTGAAGGACTCCTCGGCGATCCGGCGCCGTCCGGGAACGGCCTCACCATCGGCGTCCGCTCTTTCATGCACCCGATCGACGACCTGGAGAACCGCTGCGAGCGCATGCTCGACCTAGTTCCATACTTCGACGGTCGCTACATCCGCAATCCGGCCGACTGGCAGCAGCGCCTGTATCCAGCGCTGCGCGACTTCGTGCTCGATGCGGCCCGCGCGGGGGACCGGCTCCGGCTCATCGTGGACGCGCACGTATCGCTCGCCTTTGCCGTTGGAGCACTGCTTAACGTCAAGTCCGGCAAGCGCATCGACATCGAACAGCGCACGGGCGGGCGCCGTTTCTGGTCGATGGACGATCAGGCTGCCGATCCGGCCTGGCTCGTATTCGAGTTCAGCGAAGAGGTAATCGACGCGCGGGCGCCCGACATTGCGCTGGCAGTCGGTCTTACGCATGACGTATCGAACGGTGTTCGCGCTTTCATCAAGTCCCAGCCTCCCGGCATTGGCCGGATTTTGCACTGCCGTCCCCAGGGTGGACCTTCCCAGCAATCGGTCCGCTGCGGCCGGCACGCCTGGATGCTGGCCGAGTCTGCGGTCCAGGAGCTCCGGCGTCTGCGCGAAGGCGGTGCGGCAAGAGGAAAGCTCCATGTCTTCATCGCC
>JBIQHO010000114.1:0-9954 GCA_044508545.1 Bradyrhizobiaceae bacterium
TGGCATTCCGGATCGCCGAAACGGACGTTGTATTCGATCAGCTTCGGTCCATCGTCGGTGATCATCAGGCCGGCGAACAGCACGCCCTTGAAAGGCGATCCCTTCGCGCGCATGGCGCGCAATGTCGGAAGGATGATCTCGTCCATGGTGCGGCGGCACATCTCGTCAGTCATGACAGGCGCCGGCGAATAGGCGCCCATGCCGCCGGTGTTCGGTCCCTTGTCGCCGTCGAAGGCGCGTTTGTGATCCTGCGCCGTCGCCAGCGCCAGCGCATGCTCGCCGTCGCACAGCGCGAAGAACGACGCCTCCTCGCCGCGCATGAACTCCTCGACCACCACTTGCGCGCCGGCCGCGCCGAAACCACCCTCGAACATCATGTCGACCGCCGCGTTCGCGTCCTCGATCGCCATCGCGACGACGACGCCCTTTCCCGCAGCAAGCCCGTCGGCCTTGATGACGATCGGCGCACCGCTCGCGGCGATGTAGGCCTTCGCCGCCCCGGCATCGCTGAAGCGCTCATAAGCGGCGGTCGGAATGTTGTGGTCGCGGCAGAGATCCTTGGTGAAGCCCTTCGAGCTTTCAAGCCGGGCCGCGGCCTTGCTCGGCCCGAACGCCTTGACGCCGGCGGCCGCGAGATCGTCGACGATGCCCGCGGCAAGCGGCGCTTCCGGCCCGACCACCACCAGATCGATCTTGCTGGCCTTGCAGAACGCAATCACGGCGGCATGATCGACGACATCGAGCGACACGCATTCGGCGACGCGCGCGATCCCTGCATTGCCCGGCGCGCACCAGAGTTTGGTCAGCAGCACGGAGTCGGCGATTTTCCAGGCCAGTGCATGTTCGCGGCCGCCGGAACCGAGCAGAAGAATGTTCATGGGACGACTGCCGATAAGGATTTTCGATGGTTGACCGACGCTTTAGCATGGTAAGGCGGAGGCGCAACAGACGTGATCCAAATGCCCGCAGGCCCTGCACAACTCCTGGCGAACGCGCCGGAATATACCGTCTCCGAGCTGTCCTCGGCGCTGAAGCGCACTGTTGAGGATACCTACGGCCATGTGCGCGTGCGCGGCGAGATATCGGGCTTTCGCGGGCCCCACGCCTCCGGCCATTGCTATTTCGCGCTGAAGGATGAGAGCGCCAAGATCGAGGCGGTGATCTGGAAAGGCGTTCATGGCCGGATGCGGTTCAAGCCGCAGGAGGGCCTGGAGGTCATCGCGACCGGCAAGCTGACGACCTATCCCGGTTCGTCGAAATACCAGATCGTGATCGAGGCGCTGGAGCCCGCCGGAATCGGCGCGCTGATGGCGCTGATGGAGGAGCGCAAGAAGAAGCTAGCGGCGGAAGGCCTGTTCGACGAAGCCCGCAAGCAACTGCTGCCCTGGCTACCCGAGGTGATCGGCGTCGTGACCTCCCCCACCGGCGCGGTGATCCGCGATATCCTGCATCGGCTGGAAGATCGCTTTCCGCGCCGCGTGCTGGTGTGGCCGGTGCGGGTGCAGGGCGAAGGCTCGGCGGAACAGGTCGCGGCCGCGATCAAGGGCTTCAACGAGCTGCCCGAAAACGGGCATATCCCGCGCCCCGATCTGCTGATCGTCGCGCGCGGCGGCGGCTCGCTCGAAGACCTGTGGTCCTTCAACGAGGAAATCGTGGTTCGCGCGGCCGCCAACAGCATGATCCCGCTGATCTCGGCGGTCGGGCACGAGACCGATATCACGCTGATCGACTTCGCCGCCGACAAGCGGGCTCCGACGCCGACCGCGGCGGCCGAAATCGCGGTGCCGGTCCGCACCGAACTGTTCGTCGAAGTCTCCAACCTCGCGGCACGCGCCATGGTCGGATGGCGGCGCGGTCACGACGACCGGCGCACCGAATTGCGCTCGGCCGCCCGCGCGCTGCCGGAAGCAGGCGAGTTGCTCGCGATCCCGCGACAGAAGTTCGACGGCGCCACCGCCGCATTGCCGCGCGCCTTGCGCGCGAGCACGCACCTGCATCATCGCCGCTTCACGCAAATCTCGAGCGGACTCACGCTGCGCGTGCTGCGCGCGCAGGTCAGCCACGCCCAACAATCCGTCGCCACGGCCGGCGCGCGGCTCGCACATTGCACGCAGGTCGTCTTGCGCCACCGCCGCGATTGCTTCACCGGACTGGCTGTGCGGCTCACGGCTTCGCGCCTCGCCAATGCGCAGGCGCAGCGCGCCCAGATCGCGCGCGCGAACGAACGCACCCAGCGCCTCGCCGAGCGGGCACGGCGGGCGCTCGTCACCTTGCTGCAGCGGCATGAAGCCCGCATTGCGCATTCCGGCCAGTTGCTGGCGGCGGTGTCCTATCGCGGCGTGCTCGCGCGCGGCTTCGCGCTGGTGCGCGACGACGCCGGACTGGCGTTGCGAAGCGCGTCGGCGGTCGATCCCGGAGCACGACTCACGCTTGAATTCGCGGACGGGCGGGTGAACGCGACCGCCGACAACGATCGGCTGGCTGCGGCATCGACCGGCTCGAAAGGTCGAGCCAAGGCCGCACCCGCCCGCCGCATCGCGAAGCCCGGCGATCAGGGAGATCTTTTCTAGAGCATGATGCCGAAAAGTGGAAACCGGTTTTCAATAAAGATCATGCTCAAACAAAAAGATAAGCGACTGATTCAACGCAGTTGAACCAGACTCTAGGTCTCTAACGCGCCAGCCAGCCCGCGACCCGGCTTTCCGAGTCCGCTCGCGCCTTGGAATCAGTCCCGATGTGTCCGCGCTCTCCGGCAACAGCATGGATCGGCGCATTCACCCTGTCGAAACCATGGCGGGCGTTGGGATAGACGACGATCCGGGCGAGCGCGCTACGCCCGCGCGCATCGTCGACCATCTGCCGGCAGGCGGACGGCGAACTGAGATCATCGTCTGCGCCAATCAGCAGCAGCGTCGGAACGCGCGCGCTCCACCCCAAACGCGACGAGATCCGGCAGTCCGGATAAAACGCAACGGCCGAGCGGAAATCGTCATGCCGGCCGGCCCACGCGGTTTGCGGGCGGACCGCCCATAAAACGGCGCTGGCGCCGTTGTCCCATCCGAGCAGGCGGGTACGGCCATGCAAAACCCAGGGCTGCTGCATCAACCACTGCTGCGCGTCGCGGATGTCGGCGACACGCTCCCGACGCGCGAGGATCTTGCGCTGTTTGGGCTGGCATTGCTGACCGGCGCCCCGCGAACCATAACTGTCCGGGAACAGAACGGCGTTGCCGGCTTTCAAAAGCCGCTCGGCCCAATCCAGATAGCGCGACTGGATTTGCCCAGCATGTCCCAGGCCGCTGCAGCCATGCAACGCGATGACGGTCGCGAACGGACCGTTACCGTCGGGTTTGTAGAGCAGGCCATGCAGCACGCCGCCCTGCCGCGGGATGGCGACCCGCTCAGACTGCGGAGATTGGCCGGGCGCCGCGAACGCTGCGACGGTCGAAACAGACATCGCAACCGAAACAAATGCTGACAGCAGGCGCATATATCTTGCCGGACGATCTGGTATGCTGCAAAAAGGAAACCTGAATTCAGACCTATCATGTGGTCGAACGCGCAATTCATCACAAATCGGTGGGTTTGACGCAGCCTTTTGCGAGCCTATCTGTGGAGAATAAAAACCAGCCGGCATGTTGAAGGCCGGCGATTCGGGAGAGAGACGTGCTGAACAAATTTGGCCAGTCCGGCCAGGGCGAAGCGCGGGTGCAATATCTCGACGGCGATTTCCGCGTACTTTCAGCGGGAACCTATGTGCGGTGCGCCATCACCGACGCCCACATTCCGCTGGACGAGTTGAAGTACTGGAGCGTCGACCTGCAGGAGGCTTACGCTCTTCCAAGCGCGGTCCTGGAGCGGCATTATCCGGGCGCGCTGAAGTAGCCGATAGCCGACGCTATCGCCGCGCCTGTGCGATCCGGCCCGCGAGGAACGATCGCAGCGCCGGCTCGTCGTCGAACGCCAGCGTGACCGCGAAGGGAACGACGGCCTGAGCGAACGCTTTGAGGCTTTCGCTGTTGCGCAGCCGCGCCAGATCCTTTTCGGTCGTCACCAGCACAAGACCGTCGCGCGCAGCAACCCCCTGCAACTCCGCCACGTCGCGTTGCGAAAACGGATGATGATCGGCGAATGCCCGCTCCGCGGCCAGATCGACGCCGCAGGCGCGCAGGCTGCGAAAGAACCGCGCCGGATCACCGATGCCGGCGAAGGCACAGACACGCCTGCCGCGCAACGCCGCGACCGACGCATCATCAGGGACGAGCTTCGCCCGCAACACAAGGCCTCTCTGCGCATTGATGTTTGCCGCAACACCGTCCGCGGCGGCGCCAGGGCCGACGACTACGAGCACATCGGTGCGGGACAATTGCGCCGGCAGCGGCGCGCGCAACGGCCCCGCCGGAAACACCCGCCTGTTGCCCGGGCCGCGGGCGGCGTCGATCACGATCAGCGAGGTGTCCTTCGCAATCGCCGGGTTTTGAAAGCCGTCATCCAGCAGGATCACGCTTGCGCCCAGCGCGCGAGCCGGCGCGATGCCCGCCGTCCGTTGTCGTGACACGATTACCGGGATCGTCCGCGCCATCATCAACGGCTCATCGCCGACTTCAGTGGCCGAATGCCGCTGCGCATCGACCTGCAGCGGGCCGCGCAGCCGCCCGCCATAGCCGCGACTGATCACGACCGGCGTTTCGCCGAGCGAGCGGAGGATGCCCGCCAGCGCCATAACGGCCGGCGTCTTGCCGACGCCGCCAAGACCGTAGTTTCCGACGCAGATGACGGGTACCCCGGCGCGAAGACCTGTCCGCATCAGCCGCCGCGCGGCGATCGCGCCGTAAAGCGCGCCAAGGGGCGCTAACAACTGCGACAGCAGCGATGACGGCCTGTACCAGAAGGCCGGCTCACGCATCGGCCGCTCGCCTTTCCAGCCGCAACTGCAGAAGATACGGCTCAAGCGCTGCCAGCGTGCGCTCCAGTGCGCCGCCGAGCCGATCGACCACGTCGGCCGCGGCCGCCCTCGCGGCATCGCGGGCGGCGAGATCGCTGAGCAGATGGCCGAGATGCTCGACCAGCGCATCGCCGTCGGCGGCCCGGCGCGCGCCGCCGGCGCGGTCGAGAGCGTCATAGACCTCGGTGAAGTTGAAGACATGCGGGCCATGCACGATGGCGGCGTCGAGCTTGATTGCCTCGATCGGATTCTGGCCGCCATGCGGCACCAGCGAGCCGCCCATGAAAACGATCGGCGCCAGGCGGTAGAACAATCCCAGTTCGCCCATGGTGTCGGCGATATAGATGTCCGTCTGCGCCGTTGGCAATTGCTCCAGCGAGCGTCGCGCGGCTCGCGCGCCGGACGCCGTGATCATGCGGGCGATCGCCTCACCCCGCTTGGGATGGCGCGGAACGATGATGGTCAACAGCGAGGGGAAGTAAGCCGCCAGCGTCCGGTGCGCGCTGAGCAGGATCTCCTCCTCGCCGGGATGGGTCGACGCCGCCACCACCACCGGACGGCCGCGGGTAACGAACAGCAAACGCTCCAGCCTGCTCTCGTCCGCCGGTGGCGCCCGCACGTCGAGCTTGAGATTGCCGGTGACGGCGACGCGGCCGCCGAGCACGGCGAAGCGCTCCGCATCGGTTTCCGACTGGACCAGGCAGATATCGAACCGGCCCAACAGCGCCGCAATCGTTCCCGCCATCCTGCGCCAGCGCGGAAACGAACGTTGCGACATCCGCCCGTTGATGAGCACCATCGGCAGGCGACGCGACGCGCCTGCCAGAATCAGATTGGGCCAAAGGTCCGATTCGATGAACAGCGCCAGACCCGGCCGCCAGTGATCGAGAAAGCGCGCGACGAAGCGCGGCGAGTCGTAGGGAATGTACTGGTGAATGATATCCGGCGGAAATCGCTTTGCGACGATGGCAGCCGAGGTCACCGTGCCCGAGGTGAGCAGAATGCGCAGGTTCAACGCCCGCAGTCGCTCCATCAGCGCGGCTGCGGCCAGCACCTCGCCGACGCTTGCGCCATGGATCCAGACCAGCGGACCTGCGGGGCGCGGTCGGCGGGCGATGCCCCGCCGTTCGTCGATGCGCGCGGGATCTTCCTTGCCCTGCTTCAGCCGGCGTTTCAAAAGCACGGGCGTCAGCGCACCGGCGGCGGCGGACAGTCTGCGGTAGAGGCGCAGCGTCGCCGGCACCGGGCCAGTACCCGCTTTCCGAAGTTCGTGAGACATCGCAGCACCTTCTTAACGAACTTCGGAAGGCAAAGGCTACCAGCAACTTTATAACTCCAGTCCCGCTTTCGATTTGAAATTCCCGAAAACGAGCCCGCTGCAAGTGAGCGGGAATTTCAAATCGGCAGGACTTAGAGCCTTTCCGCTTCTGATGGAATCAGAAGCGGAGCTCTATGTTTTTGATTCGACGCGTTTTCTTGACGCGAACCGGTCGCCACTTCGCTTGAAAACGCTCTAATACCCGCTTTCCGAAGTTCGTGAGACATCGCACCTCACCGCCTCGAGTTCAGGCCGGCCGATCCTGGCGTAAGCACGGCGCGTGGCGTCGTTCAGCGTCGCCTCGAGCCGAGCCCTCAGCGTTTCCATCATCTCGGCGTCGGCGTCGGCAGGAACCGAGATCGGCTCGCCGCCGACCAGGGCGCCGCGCCCGAACGGCAGGTTGATGGTGGTGCGGTCCCAGTTGTTCAGGCGAATGAAGCGGCTGGTCGCCATCGCAAACGGCATGATGATCCGCCCGGACTCGCGCGCCAGCATGATGACGCCAAGGCCCGCGACGCGCGAACGCTTCGGCACATCGGCGGTGAGAGCCACGTTGTAGTTCTCTTCGAGTGCGCGAACCATTTCCTTGAAGGCGCCCACCCCGCCCTTGCGATTGAATGCGGAGCCGTGATCGCCGGAGCCGCGGATGGTCTCGATGCCCAGCCGCTCCGCCGCCAGTGCATTGAACTCGCCGTCGCGATGGCGCGAGATCAACACCTTGCCGCGATGGTGCGCCCGCTTGATGAACGGCGTCATGAAATGCTGTCCGTGCCAGAACGCGAGGATGACAGGCATCTGCGGCTCGACGATCTCGTAGACATCGTCCGGATCATAGCTGAATCGGTTGGTCATCCAAACCAGCCGCAGAAAGCCCGCGGCCAGGAGGCCTGCGAACTGCTGAAACCAGCGGGCGCGTAGCAGATTGCGGAGCAGCTTTCTCAAAGGGCGGGCTTCGTGTCTTGACCAGGATCGAGAAGCCGGTGGAGGTGCACGATGAAATACCGCATGTGGGCGTTATCGACCGTCTGCTGCGCCTTCGCCTTCCAGGCGGCGTAGGCCGATGCGTAGTTCGGGTACAGGCCGACGATCTCCACCTCGTCGAGGTTCTTGAACGTCGTCTGCGCGAGATCGGCCAGTTCGCCCCCGATCACGAGGTGGAGCAATTGCTGGGGCGGCGTGTCCGGCGGCATTGCGCGTTGTCCTACTATGTCGGCGACCGTCAGGCAAATCCCGAAGTCGGCCCCCATCCCTTACGGAAACGGTGGCCCGTGAAAATGCGCGAGAATGCGCGCGTGGCGAAGGCGACCCGCCGCCAACAGCACGTCGTGCGTCACCTCGGCGCGGTTATAGAGGATCGGCTCGCCCGCGATCGACGTCAGTCTGCCATTCGCCTCCTGCACGATCAAATCGGCCGCGGCGATATCCCAGTCGCAACTGTCGCCGCCGGCGAAGGCTGCATCGATGCGGCCGTCCGCGACCCGGCATAACCGCAGCGCCAGCGAAGCGATCCGCGGATGAGGCGCGGCATCGCTCCGGTCGAGTTTGTCCACAAGCGGCTTCGGTCCCGCGATCTTCGAAAAATCCAGATCATCGCCGGGCGTCGCCTGCACCGGCACGCCGTTGCAGGTGGTGCCCTGCCCGCGCGCGGCGAGGAAAAACTCGTCGATGGCCGGCGCGAACACGGCCGCGAGCAACGGCGAGGCGCGCTCGACCAGCGCGACGCTGACGCACCAGTCGTCGCGACCAGCGATATAGCCGCGCGTACCGTCGATCGGATCGACGATCCAGACCCGCTGCTTGCCGAGCCGCGAGGGATCGTCGGCGCTTTCCTCGGACAGCCAGCCGTAGTCCGGTGTCGCCGCGCGCAACTTGTTTTCGATGAGATCGTTGACGGCGATATCCGCTTCCGACACCGGCGACGAGACCCCCTTGGTCCAGGTCCGCAGGCTGGTGCAAAACATCGCGCGTGCCAGTTCTCCCGCCTCGCGCACCGTCTCGATCAACAGAGCGCGGTCCCGCGCCAGATCGTCGTCGCGGCTGTCGGCCTCAGCGCCCGCCAACCGTCAGCCCTTCGATGCGCACGGTCGGCGCGTTGGTCGCATAGCGGAATGCAAGGTCATTGGCGGGAGTCAACGACTTGAACATCTCGATCAGATGTCCGGCGATGGTGATCTCGCTCACGGGATAGGTGATCTCGCCGTTCTCGATCCAGAATCCCGACGCACCGCGGCTGTAGTCGCCGGTCACGCCATTGACGCCGGAGCCGATCAGGTCGGTGACGTAAAAGCCCTGCTTGATGTCCGCGATCAGCTCACGGGGCGTCATCTGCCCCGCCTCGAGATGCAGGTTGTACGGTCCCGGCGAGGGCGACGACGAGACGCCACGATGAGCATGACCGGTCGTCGTCAGGCCGAGTTCGCGCGCGGTCGCCGAATCCAGCAGCCACGACGTCAGCACGCCGTCGTCGATCACCGCCAGTTTCCTCGTCACGACACCTTCCGCGTCGAAGGCCTGCGAGCGCAGCCCGCGCACGCGCAGCGGATCGTCGACGATCCGGATTCCTTTCGCGAACAATTGCTGCCCGAGCCGGTCTTTTAGAAAACTGGTCTTGCGCGCGACTGACGCGCCGTTGGCCGCGCCGACCACATGACCGACCAGCGACCCCGCGACGCGCGGATCGTAAACCACCGGCACCTTGCAGGTGGCGACCTTGCGCGGATTGGCGCGCGCCACCGTGCGTTCACCGGCGCTGCGGCCGATACTGGCCGGAGACATGAGATCGGAGCCGTGAAGCGCGGAGGAGAAATCGTAATCGCGTTCCATGGCGGTGCCGTCGCCGACGATCGCCATCATCGAGATGCCATGGCTCGAACGAAGATATGACCCGCGGAAGCCGGTGCTCGTCGCCAGCACCATGCCGCCGATGCCGGCCGACGCCGAGGCGCCGCCGGATTTGGTGACGCCCCTGACCGCAAGAGCCGCCGCCTCGGCCTCGACCGCGCGGCGCTCGAGTTCCGCTGTCGTCGGCGTCACCCGATCGAGCAGATCGAGATCGGGAAAATTCCGCGCCAGCAATGCAGGATCGGCCAGGCCGACATATTGATCGTCGGGCGCGACGCGCGCCATCGCGACCGCGCGTTCGGCGAGTTTCGCGACATTGTCGCCGCCGACATCGTTGGTCGAGACCGTGGCCTGCCGCCGTCCGACCAGCACGCGCAGTCCGACGTCGTCGCTCTCCGAGCGTTCCGATTCCTCGACGCGGCCGTCGCGAACCTCGACGCCTTGCGAGACGCCGCGCACCGCGACCGCATCGGCGGCATCCGCGCCCGCGCGCTTCGCAGCCTCAACCAGCCGTTCGGCGAGTTCACCGAGCGCGGATTGATCGAAGAGTTCGGATTCGGCGGATTTCGGTAATGATGTGTTTGGTGAAGAGATCACGAACAAAATCCCGGGAATTCGAGGAGACCGGCGCGCAAGCGGTCCCGTCATGAGATGTGCTTATTTTATGCGGACTTCAAGCGTGACATGCAGCGGGTGTGGAAGATTATCAGCGCCCCGGCAAGGACCCGTCAAGCATGTCGGCGAAGGGTCTGTCAATCATGCGCGCGGATGAGGCGCGAGGTACCTTCGATTAACCAGCCTTTTTAAGCAAATCCGGACCGCGTGCTGGCATGCTCTCGCCCATCGACCGG
>JBIQHO010000115.1:0-9951 GCA_044508545.1 Bradyrhizobiaceae bacterium
CGCCCACCACCCCCGCGCACTGAAATCACCCGAGCCGTTTGCCGTTCTCGGCAATTTCGGCGCCGACGCCCTGGAGTTCACGGTGTTCTTTCACGTCGCGCATATCGGCATCGACGCCGGCGCCGCCAACGAGGTCAGGCTCCAGATACTCAAACGCTTCCGCAAGGAGGGAATCAACCTTCCGAACCCTCAACGGGATCTGCATGTGCGGGATCTCGACCGCATCGAAGCGCTGGTGCGCGACCTGGCCGGACGAGACCTGGCTACACGAGACCCGACCAGACAAGACTTGACCGGACAAGACTTGACCGGACCAGGCTTGCCAGGAACCGAACGCTCCGCTGCGCCATAGCGCGCTCTCGGGGCCACTGTTCGCGAATCGCGTCCAACACGGCAAGGTGATCGTGGACGATCACCGCCGCTCTTCTCGAAGGCGAACGCGCTTAATAGCATCATTCGAAAGCTGACGTTCAACATGGAATGATGTATAGTTTCTATCTCCATTGAACTATCGGGCGTGACATGCAGGCTTCATCCAACAAATCAATCCCCTCATTGAGCTTGCGGATCGATCTCGACTCAAAAGGCCGGATTGGACCGGGCAAAATCGAGTTGCTCGAGAGCATACAGGCTTGCGGTTCGATTTCGGCCGCCGGCCGCGCCATGGACATGTCCTACAAGCGCGCGTGGGATCTCGTCGATGAAATAAACCGCATCTGCCGGCAGGCCGCGGTCGCGCGGCAGACCGGCGGCAAGAATGGCGGCGGCGCGGTCCTGACGCCGTTCGGGGTCTCCCTGGTCGCTCGCTATCGCAAGATCGAGCGCGACGCCTCAACCGCGGTTCACAAGGAACTCGAGGCGCTGCGGAACGACATCCGGCACCCAAAAAAAAGCGCGGAACGAGACAAGGACACCAGGGCTCGTTGATCCGGAGCGCCGTGACGTCGGGCGACCGACAAGGCCCAGCCGAAACAGTCGACCGCCCGCAGCGCTCCGCGCTGGCCGGATCGTCCCCGCCGTGATATACATCTAGCTATAACGTTGGCGCGGACAGGAGAAGCCGGAGGCCCGGCCCGCGATTTTCCGGCTAAGCGGTATCCGTGTAGCCGCAAGGAAATGCTCGCCGCGACCTTGATGAGGAGGCGAATCATGTTCGACGCCCAATGCGACCTTGCCGCCCTGGTTTATACGGAAGGTCAGGATCCGGACGCGATCCTGCGTGAGTTCGCCTCGGGTCTGAACGCCAACGGCCGCCGGGCCGCGGGTATCGTTCAACTCGGTCGTTACTGTCCCGATGCGAGCCTGTCAGCGACGCTTGTGCCTACCGGCGAGCAATTCCAACTCTTTCAGGACAGAAGCACCTCTTCGGCGGGGTGCCGGCTCGACCTCGGACAGTTGACGGGCGTCGGCGAGCGGATTGCGAGGATCCTCGACGAAGGCGCGGACATCCTGATCGTCAACCGCTTCGGCCGGCAGGAGCGCGAGGGCAAGGGCCTTGCCCACCTGGTCGCACACGCGCTCGGGGCCGACATTCCGGTCGTGATCGCCGTGCCAACCCACCATTTTTCAGACTGGATCACGTTCGCCGGCGGCATGACCGTCAAATTGCACTGCGACCGCGAATCGCTGGATGCGTGGTGGCGCCTCGTATCGGCCCGCAACGCCAGCCTGCGCCGACCCGATCGCGCAACGGTCTGCGAGATCTTCAAATAGGATCCTCACCGGCACAACCTTCTTGACACGACCGCGGCGCTTCACTTGTAGATGGCGGCATGCGAGATCTTGTGATCGCGGTGGACGTCGGGTCGAGCAGCGCGCGCGCCGGCGTGTTCGACAAGCGCGGCGCCCTGCTTGCGCGCGCCGACGCTCCGTTTTCGACCGCGCATCCCCTGCCCGATCATGCCGAACACCGTTCGGACGAAATCTGGACCGCGGTCTGCCAGGCGGTGCGCGAAGCCGTTGCGGCCGGACACATCGCCGCGGAAGAGGTCAAGGGCATCGCCTTCGACGCCACCTGCTCGCTCGTCGCCCTTGACCACAACGGCCGGCCGGTCACGGTTTCGGTGACCGGCGAGGATCGCTGGAACGTCATCATGTGGGCCGACCATCGCGCCACCGCGGAAGCCGAAGAGATCACGGCCACGCGCCATCGGGTGCTGGACCATGTCGGCAATGTAATGTCGCCGGAAATGGAAATCCCCAAGCTGCTCTGGCTGAAGCGGCATCGTCCGGATGCGTGGAGCCGCTACGGGCTTGTGCTCGATCTCACCGACTTCCTGACATGGAAGGCGACGGGACGGGCCGCAGTCTCCACCTGCACCGTGACGTGCAAATGGACCTATCTCGCCCACGAGAAACCGGGCTGGCAAAGCGATTTCCTGTCGCGCATCGGGCTCGACGATTTGCAGGACAGGGCGTCGCTTCCCGCCTCGACGCAATCGATCGGAACGAGCGCGGGTCCCCTGACAGCCCAAAGCGCCGCCGAACTTGGACTGCCTCGCGACTGCATCGTCGGTGTCGGCGCGATCGATGCCCATGCCGGCGGCATCGGCGTGCTCGGCGGGCTCGACGCAACCGGCCTCAACCGGACGCTCGCCATGATCGCCGGCACCTCCTCATGCCACATGGCGGCCTCGCCCGATCCGAGGCAAATCCCAGGCATATGGGGTCCCTATTACGACGCGATGCTGCCGGGCTACTGGCTGAACGAGGCCGGCCAATCCGCCACCGGCTCGCTGCTCGATCACATCCTCGACCTCCACGCCGAGGGACAATCGCTCGGCGCGGACCGCCACGCGGTGATGGCGGCCCGGATCGAGGTCGCACTGGGCGAGCGCGGCCTGGCGTTCGTCGAAGGCCTGCATGTGCTGCCGGACTTTCTCGGCAAGCGCGGCCCGCTCGCCGGTCCCGATTCCGTCGGCGTGATCCACGGTCTGCGCCTCGATGCCTCCGCCGATTCGCTGACCCGGCTTTATTTCGCGACCGCGATCGGCATCGCGCTGGGAACCCGACATATCATCGATGCCCTCAACGACGCCGGCTACGCCATCGACCAGATCCGATTGACCGGAGGCCACGCCGCGAGCCCGCTGCTGGTCCAGCTTTACGCTGACGCGGCCGGGGTCCCGGTCTCCCTGCCCGAACAACCCGACGGCGTGCTTTTGGGAACCGCATGCGTCGCCGCCGCCGGCTGCGGGCTCTATCCGTCGCTCCCGGCCGCCGCGGCGGAGATGACCCGGATCGGCCGCACCGTGCAACCGACCCCCGCGTCGCGCGACTTCTTCGACCGCCGCTATCGCGCGTTCCTATTGATGCACGAGCATCGCCAAGCGTTGTCGCGGCTCACGTAACGGACACCGACACAACGCCACCCCAGAGCATTTTCGAGCGAAGTGGGATCCGGTTCGCGTGAAGAAAACGCGTCAAATCAATAAGCTGAATCTTTCACCGTTTCCATGAAACGGTGAAAGATTCTAGCGCTGCAGCCGGACGCCGAGCATCACCACGGTCGACGCCGAACCCGCGCCGGGAATGTTCGAGCTTAAAATGTCACGGCGCACCTGCGCCTTGATCTGGAATTCGCGGGTCAGCTTGTAAACAAGATCGCCGGAGATCGAGTAGATCTCATCGGAGCGGGTCGAGCCCTGATAATCCTGCGTGCCGTAGGTGAACCTGCCGATCGCGCCCAGCCAGCGGCGGAAATCGTGATCGACCTCGAAGGTATAGGTGCGCGTCAGTACGCCGGAGACCCCGGCCAGCGTGGATTCATCGACCGAGGTGACGGAGATGAACTTCGCGGTAGTCAACGGCGTCGCCGACCACACCAGCGACGCGCTGGTGAGCAGGCCGGTCAACTGGTTGAGGCGCGGGTCGGCGTAGCTTCGCGCGGCATAGCCGATCGATGCTTCGCCGATCAGCAGCCGCGTGAATTCGAAGCTGGTCCCGGCCTTGGCATAGCCACCGTTGGAGTTGCGCTGGAAACCGTTGCGGTCGAACCGCGTGTCGTGGACGCGCGTGTCCGCTTCGACCTCGGCGAACGGCTTGACCCCGGGCATCAGATCGTAGCTGACGCGCGCGATGCCGCCGTACTGGTTGAAGTTGCGGTCGTCGTTGGGCGTCGATGTGCCGTCGGTCAATCGCGAGTCCTGATACGTCGTGCGATCCACGGTCCCGTTCAACGAGACTTGCAGGCGGTTGAAGTCGTGCTCGATGCCGGCCGTCCCGCCGGTGGTCGCAAAAAGCGGATACCGCGCGAGACCGGCCTGGATATTGGGACTGCCGGGATTGTCGGTGCCGATCCGCAGCCGCAGCTCCGAATTGAGGCGGGTATCGTGCGTCACGTCGAGACGGCCATCGACCTTTCCGGTGAAATCCGGCCGATCCACGTTGGTCGGCACCGGCGATGCGACCGGCTGGCCGGAATTATCGACACCGGACGGAAACGACCTCTCGTAACCCGTAAACGAGCCGCGCAGATCGACGAGCAGGGCATGACGCGCCCAGTCGGAGGCGGCCACGAATTCGGGCGACACCATATAGAACGCCGATCCCTTCGGCTTGTCGAACCGGCCAGGATTGGTGTCGTAGCCGCCCGACAACTCCACCGCCGACTTGACGAGGAAACCGCCGACATAATTGCCGACCGCGCCGAACGGATCGTCATCACGCTTCAGGCGGCGGCGTGCGGGTTGTCCGTCCACGCGTCCCGCCATGGCCGGCGCGACGGGAGGCTTGTTCGCGGTCGATGACGGCGGCACTGATAATGGCGGCGGCGGCGGAACCGCAACGTAGTTGCCCGGCCCCGGCGGCTGCTTCGGTTTCGGCGCGCCGGGGTACGCCTTCGGTTTCTTGCGCTTGCGATTGAGCGAATCGTAACCGGTGTCGCCCGCACCCGCTGCCGCGGACACGCCGTAATCGGGGAGCCGGCCGATGCGCGAGGGGGCTGTCATTGACGAGCCAGACGCGGCATCGTTCGTGCCGGCGTCGCTGACCCGGCGCAGATAAGAGTCCTGCGGCTGGAAGAAACCGCCGCGGGCCGGATTCATCAGATCGCGGGTGAGCGTTTGCGCCTCAGTCGCCATACATCCGGGACCGATGAGGACAAGGCAGGCCAAAACCGCGCGCCATGTCGATGCGCGCTGGCGGCGGCCCGTCGCTGGACCCAAAGTCACGACCCAAAAAACTCCAGCAGGAACTTATGCTTGCAAAGGCGCACCGTGAGGCGCGGCTATCGTTAATGGAGTTAAAACAATTATGGTTAATGGGCCGTTGAGAGCGGAATGCTGCATCGCATCGTACGCGCTGGCGTGCTAAGCAGATCCCAACGCGCTCATCCGTCTCATCGCAGAATCAGGCATGACTTCGCTGAAATCACGACAGGCAACATCCGCCATGACCGATCAGGCGACGGCCGCGATCGAGTCCGCGTTGCGAACGTTCGAAGCGGAAGCCGGCGGCGTGACCGCGCTTGCCGCGGCCCTGAACTCCGATCTCGGTCCTGCATTCGCCGCGGCCGCCGATATGATCCGCAGCGCCAGGGGCAGGTTGATCGTCACCGGCCTCGGCAAGTCCGGCCACATCGGCCGCAAGATCGCGGCGACCTTCGCCTCGACCGGCACGCCGGCCTTTTTCGTCCATGCGGCGGAAGCCAGTCACGGCGACCTCGGCATGATCACCGCCGACGACGTCATTCTGGCGATGTCGTGGTCCGGCGAGCAGCCGGAGATGAAAAACCTCATCACCTACGCCAAGCGCTTTCGTATCGCCTTGATCGCCATGACCGCCGACCGCGAGTCCACGCTCGGCAAGGCCGCCGATGTCGTGCTGGTGCAGCCCAAGGCGCGCGAAGCCTGCCCGCACAATCTCGCGCCGACGACGTCGTCGCTGATGCAGCTTGCGCTCGGCGATGCGCTCGCCATCGCGTTGCTGGAGGGCCGCGGCTTCACCTCGGTCGACTTCAGCGTGCTGCATCCGGGCGGCAAGCTCGGCGCGCTGCTGAAATACACCCGCGACCTCATGCACAGCGGCGACTCCGTCCCGCTGAAGCCGCTCGGCACGAAAATGTCCGAGGCGCTGGTCGAGATGACCTCGAAGGGCTTCGGCTGCGTCGGCATCGTGGATGGCCAGGGCTACCTCGTCGGTATCGTCACCGACGGCGACCTGCGCCGTCACATGCGCCCGGACCTGATGACGGCGCGCGTCGACGATGTCATGACCAAAAACCCCAAGACGATCGGACGCGACCTTCTGGCCGGCGAGACGCTGGAAATCCTCAATTCGTCGAAGATCACCGCAGTGATCGTGACCGACGAAAAAAAACCCGTCGGCATCGTTCATCTGCACGACCTGCTGCGCGCCGGCGTGGCATAATCACCGCGAGCCGGATTACTGCGCCGCCGCCACAGTCAGACGCGCGCCGTCGGCCTTCACGACCTTCACCCGGCTGCCCGCCGGCGCATCCGGTCCCGCCACGCGCCAGACGGTATCGTCGATGCGCACCGTGCCGGTCCCGTCGACGATCGGCTTTTCCAGCGTGAAGACGCGACCGACCAGCGCGTCGGCGCGCTTGTTGAGGAACGGGCTGTCGGCGGCTCCCGGCTTTGCCCGTGCCATGCGCCGCCACAGCGGCACTGCCGCAACGGCGAACACCGCGAACATCAGGATCTGCATCTGCCACGCCGGATCGAGGGCGAATGACAGCACGCCGACCAGGAACGCGGCGAGGCCGAGCCAGAACAGGAACACGCCCGGCGTCAGCAATTCGAGTCCCATCAGGATGAGACCGAAGATGAGCCAGTTCCAGGTTCCGAGTGTCGCAAACATGTCGGCCATAAAACGCTCCCTGATCCTATCCCTGCGGCGGGACGGTCTGGGCCGGCGCGCCCGCATTCGGCACCGCGCTCCGCCGTGCGGCGGCAGCCGGCGCGGCGCTCTCACCGAACGTCGCTTTGGCGATCTCGCCGATGCCGCCCAGCGAGGCCAGCATGCTGGTGGCCTCTAGCGGCAGCATCACCACCTTCTGGTTCGGCGAGTTGGCAAGCTGGCCGAAGGCCTTGATGTATTTGTCGGCGATGAAGTAGTTCAGCGACGCCACGTCGCCCTTGGCGATCGCCTCGCTCACCATCCGCGTCGCCTTGGCCTCCGCTTCCGCCGACCGCTCGCGCGCCTCCGCATCGCGGAAGGCGGCTTCCTTGCGGCCTTCGGCTTCGAGAATCTGCGACTGCTTCTGGCCCTCCGCCTTGAGGATCGCCGACTGGCGCTGGCCTTCGGCCTGAAGGATGTCGGCGCGCTTCTCACGCTCGGCCTTCATCTGCCGGCCCATCGCCTGCACGAGGTCGGCCGGTGGCACGATGTCCTTGATCTCGATGCGGTTGACCTTGAGGCCCCACGGCGACACCGCGGCGTCCACCACCCGCAGCAGCCGCTCGTTGATCTCGTCGCGATGCGACAGCACCTGGTCGAGGTCCATCGCGCCCATCACCGAGCGGATGTTGGTCATGGTCAGCGTCACGATCGCCTGGTTGAGGTTCGCCACCTCGTAGCTCGCCTTGGCGGCATCGAACACCTGATAGAAAGTGACGCCGTCCACGGTGACGGTGGCGTTGTCCTTGGTGATGACCTCCTGCTTGGGAATTTCGATCACCTGCTCCATCATGTTCATCTTGCGCCCGACGCGGTCGATATAGGGCACGATGAGATTGAGGCCGGGATCGAGCGTCCGCGTGTACTTGCCGAACCGTTCGATGGTCCAGTCGTAGCCCTGCGGCACGGTCTTGACGCCGGCCAGCAGCGTCAGGATCACGAGCGCCACGAAAACAATCGCGAAAATATCGAACCCGGTCATGAAAATCTCCGCAGGGGGACCGCCCTCTGAGACGCGGGAGGCGGTGAGTTGCCGGTTGGTCGCCGCTCAAAGATGTATGGTTCGATTGGCGAAAAACGAGGGCGGCGACCAATCGCCGTCATTCCGGACGCTTGCTCATGCAGGCAGTTCTTCTCCGTCGTTTCCGGAAAGCCGCGACGCGCCAACCGGAATCCGGCAGCCAAATAATGAAGCATTCGATTTGGCTGAATACCGGGCTCGCACCTCACCTCGGCATTTCCCGACCGAGAGTGCGCCCCGGAATGACATTAAGCACACAATTGTACAGCGGGGAGCGGAGAACGACGAGACTCTACGATATCTAAATCCAGCCTTGAAGCTCGCGCAGTACCAGCTTCCGGATGACGTCCATTCCCGGATCGCTGTCGTTCAGGCATGGAATCGCAGTGAACTCCTCGCCTCCGTTGTGGCGGAAGATATGCGCATTCTCCTGCGCGATTTCCTCCAGCGTCTCCAGACAATCGGCCGAGAAGCCCGGCGTGACGATGGCGAGGCGCTTCACGCCATCCTTCGCCAATTTCTCCACTGTCTTGTCGGTGTAGGGCTGCAGCCACTCGTCGAAACCGAAACGCGACTGGAACGTCAGCATCAGTTTGGATGCATCGAGTCCCATCCGCTTGCGCAGCGCCTCGGTGGTCGCGACGCACTGCCCCTGATAGGGATCGCCCTTTTCGATATAGGCCTGCGGCATGCCGTGGAACGACGCCATGATGATCTCGGGCGTGAACGGCAGCGAGGCGAGATGCTTCTCGATCGAAACCGCAAGCGCATCGATATAGTCGGGATCGTCGTAATACGGCGGCGTCACCCGCAGCGTCGGCTGCGCGCGCATGTCGCTCAGCACGCGGAATGCCTCGTCACATACGGTGGCGGAGGTCGCCGCCGAATATTGCGGATAGAGCGGCACCACCAGCAGCCTGTCGCAACCCTGCGCCGTCAGCGCCGCGATGCGCGATTGCATCGACGGGTTGCCATAGCGCATCGCCCAGTCGACGACGACATGACCATGATCGGCAATCGCAGCCGCGAGCTTGTCGGACTGCGCGCGCGTGATGGTCTTGATCGGCGACTCGTTCTGCTCGGTGTTCCAGATCTTCAGGTAGTCGAGCGCCTTGCGGCGCGGGCGAGTGTTCAGAATGATGCCGTTCAGCACCAGCTTCCAGACCAAGCCCTGCTTCTCGATGACGCGCGGATCGGACAAAAATTCCTTCAGATAGACACGCACGCCGCGGGCGTCGGCGGTATCCGGCGTGCCGAGATTGACGAGCAAAACGCCAACGCGTCCGCGCGGCGCGCCCGCCGCGGTCCTGGCTCTTTCGATAGGAATAACGGCCGTCATGCTGACTGGATTCGCGCGCCTGCCCGGTCTTGTCAAGCCCGCGCATCTGCCGGTACTGTCTTCGAAACTGCCCGCGATGGGAATTGCCATGACGGTCGCCGAATGGTGCGTCTTCGGCGCGGTCGTCCTGTACCTGATAACGATCGTGCCGTTCAAGGCGCTGGGCTCTCCCGGTTTTGACAACGCCCGTCCGCGCGACCCCGGTTTCTACGCCGATCCGCTGCGCGCCCGCGGGCTCGGGGCGCACCTGAACGGTATCGAGGCTTTTCCGTTTTTCGCCGCAGCCGTGCTGCTTGCGGAATTCCGCGCCGCTCCCCAGCATCTGATCGACGAACTGGCGGTCCTGTTCCTGATCGTCCGCGCCGCTTACGTTTTCACCTACATCGGCGACCGACCGACGCTGCGCTCGATCCTCTGGGGCCTCGGCTTTGCGATCAACACCGCGATCTTCTTCCTGCCTGTGATCGGGCGCTGGCTGGCTTCCTAGCAGGCTAACGGCGTCGCCTGCGCTCGCCCGCTGCCTTACGCCGCCTTCGGCGTTTCCAGAAGCCCGCGACGGCGCAGCAGCGCGTCGGCCTCCGGCTTGCGGCCGCGGAACGCGACATAGGCCTCTTCGGGATCGCGCGAGCCGCCCGACGAGTAGATGTCGTCGCGCAGCCGCTTCGCGGTTTCGGAATCGAAGATGTCGCCGGCCTCCTCGAAGGCGCCGAAGGCGTCGGCGTCCATCACC
>JBIQHO010000116.1:0-9944 GCA_044508545.1 Bradyrhizobiaceae bacterium
GGGACGCAGCAGCGAAATTCCGAACCGGAACGCCGTTGAGAGCGTCAGGCAGACCGCCGCGAGTCCGAAGCCCAGAATCGCCGGAGGCTCGGAGACGCCCTGCCATCCGCGCCGGAATTCCTCGATCCACTTCGCCATCAGGCTCCCGATTGCATGCCGCGGCGCTCATGTCACGGCGCTAAAGATATCAGTAACGCGAGAACGCACCTGTTCCGTCGGTCGGGACGTTGTTCCGAAGCGAACGTCGCGCCATGCAGTTTAGCTCAAAGCCGGGCCGTGGAATGCACTTTTCTGTCGCGGGTTTAATCGTACCCAACCTGCGTGGGTTCGTGCTCTCGATATGAGCGACATGATCGTCCAATTCGAATGAGATCACAAGTTTGTCAATCCACGGGCGAATGCGCCGACGATATCTCGTTTTGCATTAATGTGCCCGCATTCCGCGGCGAACGGCTTGCGTTGCATCAATCCCTGCGCCGGGGACCTCGCGGAGACGCCGACGTGGAGAGATCGACATGAAACCGAGCTACCGGAAGCACTTGAATGTCCTCCTGCCTGCGTTCGCGGCGCTCGGCGTTATGATCGGACTCGTCGCCTACTCGCCGAAAATATATCGCGTGTTCTGCAGCGCGACGGGCTACGGAGGAACGACGCAGCGGGCCTATGCGGATCCGGCCGTCACCTCCAAAAAGACCGTTACGGTCGTGTTCGACACCAACGTCGCGTCGGACTTGCCGTGGCGGTTCGAGCCGGAGCAACGCAGCGTGACGGTTCATCTCGGCGAGCAGAAGATGGTTTTCTTCACGGCCGAGAATCTGGGCAGCGAATCGATCGTCAGCCACGCGACCTACAATGTCACGCCGAATACCAGCGGGCCCTATTTCAATAAAATTCAGTGCTTCTGCTTCAACGAAGAGCGCCTCGACCCACATCAGAAGATCGAGATGCCGGTTGTCTTTTTCGTCGATCCGGCCTTTGCCGATGATCCGGACAACCACGCTGTCGATACGATCACGCTCAGCTACACGCTTCTTAGGTCGGTGAATCCGTCGCAAAGCAAGAACCTCGCGCGCTTCTTGCCCAATGCGCCGCCCGATCCGGTTCACGGCAAGCAGCTTTTCAGCGAACGATGCACGGCATGTCACGAGCTGGATGCCAACAAGACAGGTCCCCTGCTGGGCGGCGTGGTGGGCCGCAAGGCAGGCGCTGTCCCCGGCTACCATTACTCGCCGGCGCTCCAGAACGCCGGCCTGGTCTGGTCCGGGGATAATCTGGACCGTTGGCTGGCCGATCCGAAGAAGTTCGTGCCCGGAGCACGTATGCCGGTGCGCGTGCTCGATGCGCCCTCACGTCACGATCTGGTCGCCTATCTGCAGTCCGTTGGCCAAAAGAGCAATCGAACGGGTTCGAACAAGGCCGCGCCGGGCGGAGAATTCTAGCTCGGTTTCGGACGGAAGCGCGGCCGGACACGCTGATTATACTCCGCCCCGCCCACGGGGAGGGATGGCGGCTGCGCGCCGGCAGGACGCCGCTTTTACCGGAAAGCTGAACATGATTCGGTGTATATCACGCCGACGCCCCGACGGCGGGGCCGACTGAAGACTGCCGCGAACTTCACACATCAGGAAATCGGCTGGATCGCCATGGACATATCACATTTAGCCGAACACGTCGGAACCGTCGGCAGTCTGGCCGCCTCGGTTTTCGTGGTCGCCACCTACACCATGAAGACCATGATCCCGCTGCGTGTCTTCGGCATGCTGACAAATCTCGTGCTGATGATCACCGCGATCCCTTTTCACAGCGTCCTGCAATTCGGGCTTCACGCCGCGCTGTTCTGTCTTAACGGCTACCGCTTGCACCAGATGTTGCAGCTTGTACGCAATGTGAAGAAATCCGTGAACAGCGACCTGTCGATGGATTGGCTGAAACCCTTCATGACCGAACGCAAATGCAAGGCCGGCGAAATGCTGTTCTACAAGAACGAGAAAGCCGAGACGATGCTCTACATCGTCAGCGGCCGGTATCGCCTGGTGGAGTCGGGCATCGAGCTTCCGCTCGGCGCCATCGTCGGTGAACTCGGCATGCTTTCGCCCACCAATGAGCGTACCCAGTCGCTCGAATGCATGGAAAGCGGCACGGTGCTCAGCGTCAGCTATCGCCAGGTGGAGGAGCTTTACGTCCAGAATCCCGAATTCGGTTTCTACTTCCTGCGGTTGGCCAGCGCGCGGCTGTTTCAGAACATCGGCAAGCTGGAGGAGCGGCTCGCAGAACGTAACGCTACAGCGCCGGCATCCGCGATCCCCGGGCTGGCATGAACCCTGGCGTTCCCAAAGTCGCCGGCGTTCTTCCCGCTATCCGTTCGATCTTTGCGGATGTCCTCGGCGACGACGACGATCCGATTCCGGTGCTGCCCGCGGGCCTGCCCGACCCGGTGAGACAGGTCGCGGCCGAAGCCGTGAACCGGTTGATCGATTATCAGGGACCGGGCTACGCGCAGCTCTACGTCGCGCGGCTGAGGCGCTTTATCGGCCGGCGTGATATCGATGACGCGATGTTCGCCGAGATCGCGCGGCTGATGGCCGTTCGCATGGCATATGATGACGCGATCCGGATGGCGCAGCTTAAATTGGCCGAGGCCGGAGCGGGGCAGGGCGTTGCAGCGGATGATGTCCGCAAGCTGCGTCTCGATGAGTTGGTGTCGTTGCTGCCGAAAAAGGTGGGCGATTACGCGCTGCGGATGCTGAAGTATTTGGGATGGCTGCATCTGCCGGTCATCATGCGGTTCAGCACGGCAAGCCGCTTGCGGCGGCGTCGCCTGCGGATCGAAGCCTCGCTCAAGCGATGGCGGTTGTCCTCCCTCCGCTATGCCACGGAGCGCGTCTGGGTCGAGCGCTGGCTGCACATGATCGATCGCAGCCTGACGAAGCAGCCTGCCGCGGTCGCCACGGTGGTCGCGACGGCCGAGATGGTGCGGGGGCACGGCGATGGTTACGCGCGGGGTCTGCGGGACTGGAATTTGATCGTCGATCATCTCATCAAGCCGACGCTCGACGGCGCATTGCCCTGTCGGGATCTGGCGGGCGCCATAACAGAGGCCCGCGCAGCCGTGAGTTCGGACCCGCGGCAGGACACCTTGAAGCGCGTCATCGCGCATATCAGGGAGCGGGCTTCGGCTGGCGCTGAGGCATAAGCCGTGCTTCTTCAAGGTCTGACATTCGCCAAGATGCTCGCAAGAGACAGATGCGAATGCTAGAACCGTGTCACTAACAAGGGGCGTTCGGGTGCTGCTTCCCTCATTGTCGTCGACGATTGCAGTCGGTCCGCTGACTGGCTGGATGGTCGTGCTGACCGTCAAGCACGTGATCGCCGATTTCGTGCTGCAAAATTCGTGGATGGCGATCGGCAAGGATCAGAAGACCGGCTGGGCGCTGCCGCTGCTCGCGCACTGTCTCGTGCATCTGGCGCTGGCGCTGGCGCTGATTTTGGTGATCGCGCCGCGATTCTGGTTCATCGCCTTTATTGACTTCGCGATCCATATCGTCGTGGATCGCGCCAAGGGTCTGGTCTCCTCGACCTTCGATGTGACGCAGGACCGTCAGCACCCGTGGTTCTGGACGCTGATCGGCGTCGATCAGGCGCTGCACCATCTCACCGGCTTCGGACTGTCGATCCTCATGGCGTTCAACGCGTGATCGGCGGCTCCGCGAATCGGGCCGCGCCCGCCGTCCGATTCGGAACCGGATTGCAAGGCCACCCAGTCGCTCCTTGTCCGCGTGGTTAACCTCTCGTTAGGAAATTGCGTTGCATCCTCATGACCTGAGGAGAGTTTCGCATGTTGTCCAGCCGTGACGCTTTCGAGAACGACATATGTCCAGTCACGGATGATCTGTTGGGCGCCATGTATCGTGCCAACGAACATGGCTTGCCGCAGCTCATCGCCAGCGTTGCTCCGGATGTACGAGCGATGCTGGCACTGTTCTGCTACCGACGGAGCCACCTTCACGGGCTGGCGCTGTCGATCGCCTCGAGCTGCTCCGAGCGTGATCTGATCCAGCTTGGCGGCCGCGTCGGCTCCACGCTGTTCGCGCTGTCGCGTGAAGCGCGGCAACCCCATGCGGCGCCTGCCGCGCACGGCCAGCGCAAGCCGATCACGCTGTCGACCAGGCCGCTCAGCACGTTCGCTCCGCTTGACGACCAGATCGACGATGACGAGGCGGTGCTGATCCCGGCATAGCCCGCGCCGCCGCATCGATGATTGATCGGGGCACGCCTCGCAAGCGACCTGGTTTGCGAACCTATTTCTTCTCCTTCACGATGACGCCCGGCAGCGTGAGACTGCCTGACGCAACCTTGTAGGTGCCGGTGACGCACAAAAGCGGCGCCTTGCCGGTTTCGTTGACCTGCAGATGTGCGGCGACGGCGTCGAAGTTGACGTTCTCCGCGCCCTTGACCGGCACGGTGATGCGCACCGTCTTGCCTTTGATGATGGGGCTCATGCCGGGGCTGTCGAGCGCCAGCGGCAGGCCGGGGGCGGTTGCCGGCATCAGGTCCTGGCCCGGCGAGATGTCCAGCACCTTGAGGCCGCCGGCGCAGGCCTTGTCGTTGGCCAGCACGACCCAGTGCGAATGCCAGCCGGCGCCGTCGTTGCTCGGGTCGCCGTCGCCGTTTTCGTCGAACAGCGGCGTATCGTCGAAATCCGGATGCGCGGTAATGGCCAGCGCCAGGATGCCCGAGCCCTTTGCAAATCCGACCGCCGCGGGATCGAGCTTGGTCGGCCAGACATAGGCGTCCACTTTCGCGCCAGCGAGCCTGCCGACCTTTTGCGGCTTCAGCGACCCGGCGTCGCCGCTGACTTCCATGGCAAAGGTGGCGAGCCGGCCATCGGTTGAGGCGGAGGCGCTGGTGACGTCGAAGGCCGGCGGTACGGCTGCGTCGAGCCTGGCGTGGATGTCGTGGGCAAGGGACGAGGTTGCCAGTGCGCCTTGCATGAGCGCAGCGGCGAACGTTCCCGCGGAAAACCTGATGACCGAAGAAGGCATGGAATACTCCGATTGATAATATCGAGTCGATACTTTATTGGTGTGACTGACAATCGGGATCGAGTCAATGGAAAATAGCGAGTCGCTACCATCCGCGTCGCATGAGGCGGCCTATCTGATCGGCCGGCTCGACCGGCTGAGCCGGAGCGGCGTCAACATTGCCGGCCTTAATCCCGCGCAATGGGAGGCGTTGCGCTACCTGTCGCGCGCCAACCGCTTTTCGCGCACGCCGGCGGCGCTCGCCGATTATGCCGGCTCGACCCGCGGCACCATTTCCCAAACCCTGATCGTGCTGGAGCAGAAGGGGCTGGCGTCGCGGCAGGCCAGCCGGCGCGACGGCCGCTCCGTCGAACTGGCGCTGACCCGGCGCGGCGAGGCCGTGTTGAGAGACGATCCGCTGAGGCGACTGGCAGACGACATCTCGGTCGCCACCGGCGATGCCGGCGAATTGCTGGCGACGCTGCAGGCCATCCTCTCGGCGCTGATCGCGCGCAACAACGGCCGCGCCTTTGGAATTTGCCGCACCTGCCGGCATTTTCGCCGCAATGACGTGGCGGGCCGCGCCGCGCCGCATCATTGCGCCATGCTCGACGAGCCGCTCTCTGATGCCGACAGCGGCGCGATCTGTCAGGAGCACGAAGCCGCGGCCTGAACCGGCACGTCGCGCGTCGGTCGCATGAGGACCAATGCGCAACGGCCGCCGCGCCGCTCAGGCGGCATCAACCAGAATGGCGCGGATGTCGTTGACGTTGGTGAGCGTCGGACCGGTCAGCAGCAGGTCGCCGGTGGCGGCAAAAAACGCGGTGGCGTCGTTTTTGGCGAGATGAGCGAGGGGATCGAGCTGTTGCGCGCGCATGGTCGCAAAGGTGCGGGCATCGATCATGGCGCCCGCCGGATCGGTCGCGCTGCCCGCGCCGCCGTCGGCGCCGTCGGTGTCGGCCGCCAGGGCCGAGATGCCGGGCGTGTCCTTGAGCTGCGATGCCAGTGACAGCGCGTATTCCTGGTTGGGGCCGCCGCGTCCGTCGCCGCGCACCGTCACCGTAAGCTCGCCCCCCGACAGGATCGCAAGTCTCCGTCCGTCGGCGCGCGCCTTCAGCGCCACTCTTGCATGATCCGCGGCGACATCGCGGGCCTCGCCTTCGAGATCGGCGCCGAGGTCGAGCACCTCAAAGCCGGCATCGCGCGCGAGTCTGACGGCGGCGGCGAGCGAGACGCTGGGTCGCGCGATGATATCGAAGCGGGCGCGCGCGAAGGCGGCGTCGCCCGGCTTGCAACTCTCATTGGCCGGATCGTTGAGGGCGCGGATGACGGCCTCGTCGAGCGTAAGATTGTACTTGGCGATCAGCGCACGGGCGTCGGCCAGCGTGGTCGGATCGGGCACGGTCGGGCCGGAGGCAATGTCGGCCGGTTCGTCGCGCGGCACATCCGATATCGCCAGCGTCGCGATGTCCGCGCATCGTCCCGCTCGCGCCAGCCGCCCGCCCTTGATGTGCGACAGATGCCGGCGCACCGTGTTGACGTCGCCGATCGGCGCGCCGGACCGGAGCAAGGCGCGGTTGACCTGCTGTTTCTGCGCGAGCGATACGCCCCTCACGGGCGCAATCCAGTTGGCCGACCCGCCTCCCGACAGCAGCACCAGCAGCAGATCGTCGGCGGTCGCGCTGCTCGCGAGCGTCAGGCTGAGATCGGCGCCGCGCAGGCTCGCCTCGTCGGGCACGGGATGGCCGGCCTCGATCACCGCGATGCGGCGTGTCGGCACGCCGTGGCCGTGACGTGTCGTGGCCACGCCGACCAGACGTTCGGGGGCGAGCCCGGCGGCATCGAGGTAATGCCGTTCCACGACCGCGGCCATGGCGGCCGCGCCTTTTCCCGCGGCAAGGCAGATCACGCGACCTTTCGGGGCGCGCGGCAGGTGCGCATCGAGAATGTTGTCGGGATGAGCGGCGGCCACGGCCGCGTCGAAGATCGCGCGCAACAGGTTGCGTTGTTCGGTCATGGCTCGGATCTTGCGCTCCGTCGGTGCAAAAGGACGACGGGTTGAACAGGGCATCCGTTATCCGCCGGATTTGGCCGCAAGGAAACCCGTCCGGGCGTCGGAACGATATTGGACTGCGCCGCACCTGTGACGCTGACACGCAAGGACAGCCCGAGTTCATGGAGGCGGATGTTCGGATATGCGCGCGCGATCTGCATGCGCCTTCGCCGGCGCTTTCACTCACCCATGCCTTCACTCATACCAATGTCTAAAGCGGTTTTCGTCGCGCCATCGGTTGTTCCACGTTGACCGCGTCGCGCCACCCGGTCACTTTCTTTCAAGCAAGCGGGAGAACAATCTGATGAGTTCGAAATTCATCGTTGCCGTTGCCTTGTCCGCCGCCCTCCTTTCGGCCCCTGCCGCTCAGGCGCAGCAGTTCATCAACGTGCTGACAGGGGGAACCTCCGGCGTTTACTATCCGCTCGGCGTCGCCATCGGCAAAATATACAGCGACAAGATCCCGAACGTGAAAACCCAGGTCCAGGCGACCAAGGCCTCGGTCGAGAATCTCAATCTGCTGGAGCAGGGGCGTGGCGAGATCGCCTTCACGCTCGGCGACTCGCTGAAAGCGGCGTGGGAGGGCGATGCCGAGGCCGGTTTCAAGACCAAACTGACCAAGCTGCGGACCATCGGCGCGATCTATCCGAACTACATCCAGATCGTTGCGACCGCGGACAGCGGCATCAAGACGCTGGCCGATCTCAAGGGCAAGACTCTCTCGGTCGGCGCGCCGAAATCAGGGACCGAGCTGAACTCGCGGGCGATCCTGAAAGCGGCGGGCATGGACTATAAGGATCTCGGCAAGGTGGAGTACCTGCCGTTCGCCGAGTCCGTCGACCTGATGAAGAACAGGCAGCTTACCGCGACGCTGCAATCGGCCGGTCTTGGCGTCGCTTCGCTGAAGGATCTCAGCAATTCGAGCGACATCGTCGTGGTCTCGGTGCCGAAGGAGGTCGTCGACAAGATCGGGCCGCCTTTTGTCTCGGCGATCATTCCGGCCAATACCTACAAGGGGCAGGACAAGGACGTTCCGACCGCGGCGGTCGTCAATTACCTCGTGACCAGTTCGGCGGTGTCTGACGATCTCGCCTACCAGATGACGAAGCTGGTCTATGAGTCGCTTCCCGACCTGATTTCAGCGCACTCAGCCGCGCGCGGCATCAAGCTGGAAAACGCTGCGATGAATAGCCCGGTTCCGTTGCATCCCGGCGCGATCCGCTACTTCAAGGAAAAAGGGCTCATCAAGTAGCGTCGGCTGAGCGATGAGCCGGCATCATTCCGGATACGGCGCGGCGGGCATGATCGATGGTTCTGCCGCCGGCGGAGTTCGTCGAAACGTTTGGATTCGGACGGAGGATTGAAACAAGGACCGGACACGGTGTCCGCCGAGAGGTTCGAGATGTCGCAGCCGCAAGCCGCCGCGGCGCCCGTCACGCAGTTCGATAATTTCGAACACGGCTTCCCCGCAGGGTTCGGTCCCGGCGGGTGGGGATACCTTGCTTACGCCATCGGCATCGCGTTCGCCGCCTTCCAGATCGTGATCGCGGCCTGGAACGTGCTGCCAAGTCAGGTGGTGCGTGGCGTCCATGTCGGCTTCCTGATCCTGATGACGTTCGGGCTGGTTGCCAACTTCACCGCGAAGAGCAATGCGGGCCGCGCGCTCGGCTGGTTCATCGGCGGCGTCGGATTTTTGTGCGGCCTCTACCAGTGGATTTTCTACGCCGACCTGATCCTGCGGGACGGCGACCCCACCACGCTCGATCTTGCGGTCGGTACCTTGCTTGCCGTGCTGATTTTTGAAGGCACCCGGAGGCTGATGGGTCTCGCGCTGCCGCTGATGTGCGGCGCCTGCATCATCTACTGGTTCTTCGGGCAATATCTGCCGGCGCCCTTCAATCATCGCGGCTATGCCTTCGATCAGATCATCACGCATCTGTCCTACGGCACTGAAGGGTTCTACGGCGTTCCGATCTATGTGTCCGCGACTTACATCTTCCTGTTCATCATGTTCGGCTCGTTCCTCGAACGCGCCGGCATGATCCAGCTCTTCACCGACGTCTCGCTCGGGCTGTTCGGCCGCACCCGCGGCGGGCCCGCAAAGGTCGCGGTGATTGCGTCGGGCCTGATGGGCACGATCTCGGGCTCCGGCGTGGCGAACGTGGTCACGGTCGGCCAGTTCACGATTCCGCTGATGATCAGGTTCGGCTATCGCCGCGCGTTCGCCGCGGGCGTCGAGGCCACCGCCTCGATGGGCGGGCAGATCATGCCGCCGGTGATGGGCGCGGTCGCCTTCATCATGGCGGAAACGCTCGGCGTCGAATACTCCGTCGTCGTCAAGGCCGCCGTGATTCCGGCCGTTCTCTATTTCGCCTCCGCATTCTGGATGGTGCATCTCGAAGCCGGCAAGAACGGGCTGGTCGGCATGGCGCGGTCGGAGATTCCCAGCGCCTGGAAGGCGCTGGTCGATCGCTGGTTTCTCGTGCTGCCGCTGGCCGCGCTGGTCTACATGCTGTTCGAAGGCTTCACGCCGCTCTATGCCGGCATCATCGGACTGTCGCTGACGGTGGCGCTGATCCTTGGCGCCAGCATCGTGCTCGGCCTGCCGAGCCGTGCGCTGCGCTATATGTTCTGGATCGGGCTGGCGCTGATTGCCGGGGTGTTGTCGCGTAACGGTCTGCATATCGTGCCCGTGTCCTATGTGATCGCCGGTCTGGTCGTGCTCAGCCTGCTGACGCGCGGGGGGCGGGCCACGCTGCTGGCCTGCCGCGACTCGCTCGCCGAGAGTTCCAAGTCGGCGCTCGCGGTCGGCATGGCCTGCGCCATCGTCGGCACCATCATCGGCATGATGACGCAGACCGGCGTCGGCA
>JBIQHO010000117.1:0-9922 GCA_044508545.1 Bradyrhizobiaceae bacterium
AGAGCGTTGAACGTGACATCCGGCAACTGCTCTCCCGCGCAGTGATGGCAGACGGCATCCTCGACGTGTTCAAGTCGGCGGGGCTCGACCAGCCGGACTTGTCCATCCTCTCCGATGAGTTCCTGGCCGAGGTCGGTCAGACCAAGGAGAAGAACCTCGCTGTCGAGACCCTACGTCGGCTCCTGGCAGATGAGATCAAGGCGCGGTCAAAGTCGAACATCGTCGAGGCCACCAAGCTAAGTGAGCGGTTGGATGACACGCTTCGCCGCTATCACAACCGAGCCGTCGACAGCGTGCAGGTGATCGAGGAACTGATCGCCCTCGCCAAGGACATCAGCGCGGCGAACGCCCGGAGCGCCGAGTTGGGCCTCAATGCCGAGGAACTGGCGTTCTATGACGCTTTGGCCGAGAACGGATCGGCGAAGGCGTTGATGGCCCATGAGCAGCTTCGCATTCTGGCTCAAGTCATCGTGCAGACCATTCGCAGTTCGGCAACAATTGATTGGACACGCAAAGAGAGCGTGCGAGCCAAGATGAGAATCGAAGTTCGTAAATTATTGGCGCGATATGGCTATCCTCCCGACCTCCAGAAGGCTGCCGTCGATCTCGTTGTGCGCCAAGCCGAAACGTTGGCGACGGGCTGGGGATAAGAGTTCAGGGCTCAATGGCACGGGTGCGATCCTCATCCGTGACCGCCGTGGCCAGAAGCTCGGCAGACACCCGCTTGAGGAAGCGCCGGTACCGGCCGTCCGGCGAGAAGGACGCCGCAAGCATGTGGTCGCCGATTACATGGATGGCGGCCTCGCCGTAGTGCTGGCGATAGCGGGAGGCGGCGCGCCTCACGTCGCTGTCTGACGGCTCCCGCCTGCGGTCGAACCGCTCGGCGGCCAGGATGAGGATGCCGCCGACGATCGCTGCACCGTACCAGGTGGCGATGCCCGAATACACCCAAGTCATGGCGGTCGAGATGAGGTCCAAGGGCGTCCACCGGCTCGCTTTCCGCCTGTAGACTATCGTCTACAGATGCCGACGCGAACCGAAATGTGACTCATAGTCCGTGGATTATAATCGACATTGGCCCGCCATGAGGTATGGCGGATTACGCTAAGATTCTGGCAGCGAACGTGAGGGCGGCGAGAGAAAGGCTCGACCTGTCTCAGGAGGAGTTTGCCCATCAGACCGGAATTGATCGGACCTACGTCAGCGGCATCGAAAGAGCGGTACGGAATCCGTCTTTAAAGCTAATCGTCAAGCTCGCAGACGGCCTCAAAATGTCTCCCAGCGAATTACTGACGCCCCCCAAAAGCCGCTCCTAAGCGGCTGCGATCTCGATGCGGCATAGCTCCCTCACTGGTAGACGATCGGCTCGATGCGGGAGAGCCGGTCGAGGTCTTCCTCCCATATACCGGCGCGGCGATAGACGGTCGTGGTCCTGCCGCGCACAGGGGTATAGCCGAGGAGCAGGAGCACGCCGGCCGTGGTCAGCTTCGCCTCGGAGCCGTAGCCGCGCAGCAGCGCGGCGTCGGCCGGAATATCCCACCAGGCGCTCGGACCTGCATCGCAGACGTCGAACATCTCGTGCGGCATGTGCAGGCGGCAATAGGCATTGAACAGCGTCAACCGGTTGCGGCCGGCGAGTCTCCGTCTCGCCTCGGCCGCGTCGGCTACGATCCGGACGGTCATGTCACAGAACCTCGCCAGTGACGCCGCGCGTCGGCTGGTGGCCGCGCACGACGAAGATGGGAGCCGAGGCGATGTCCACCACGGCGAAGCCGGCGAGCGCACCTGCGGCAGGGCCAATCAGGGCTTCGGCTGCGGCACGCGCTGCCCCGGCGTCGGCCGCATTGACGACGATGGAGTTGCGCCGGTCGGCGCGCATGGTGTTGGTCTCCTTGGCGTAGACGATGTAGCTCGGCATGGTCATTCCTCTTCTTTGTTAGCGGCGAGTGCGTCGAGGTCGGAGAGATCGGCGCCGACCGCCACCTCGTCACGACGCATGAAAGCGGACTGAAGGTTGCGGGTGAGGTTCGTCCTGCCGGTCTCGAACGTTGAGTCGGCGTGCAGCGTCTCGATGGCGACGCGCTCCACCTCCATGACGGCCTGCGTCACGTTGCGGTGGCTCTCGCCGACCAGAGCATCGGCAAGCTCATGCGACGAGAACGGCCGGTCGTGGACCGGCAGCATCGAGGCGCGGGTGCAGAGCGCCGCTCCCAACTCCTTGTCCTTGGTGGCTGCGGCGAAGGCGGCGAGCGAGGCAAGCTCGGTCGGGCCGGACTGCGCGATCTGGCCGATCAGCCGGCTTCGGCGCTCGCTACCCAGGCTCTCGCGCATCAGCATCTGCATCGGAGACTCGAAGTGCATGCGCACGGCGGCGACCTCGTCTCGGAGGCGGCCAAACCTCGCGCACGAGCGCAAGCCGTGCGTCGGCGGACTTGCGCCGCAACTCGGCACGGTGGCCGTTGACGGCGCGGGTCACGACCTTTGATCGCTCGTTGGAAGGAAGGTCGGCCAGGCTCCGCTCGACGTCGATCCGACGCTGCGTCACCTGGCCTTCAAGGGTATTCAGCAGTCGTGCGTGCTGATCGCGATTTTCTCGGGCCCGGCCAAGCCGCTGGATCACGTCTGTCACAGACAACCAGTTGCTCGCGAGGGCCGCTTTCTTGACCGCCATGGTCTGCTCCTTTTGCTCCGCGTCACGCGAAGGCCCATGAGCGAACAGGCGCGGCACAGCCGGCTATCGTCACCGCCATCGCGGTTCGAGCCGATCACCATCGGCCCTAACGCGATGACAGTGCGCCGAAGTCTATCAATCAAAGACCAGCAATTTCGTCTCAATCAAGAGGGTCAATCAGCCCAAGCTTCTCGATCGCATACTTACGAAGAAAATTGGGGTTGATCTGGCTGGCGAGAGCCTCGAAAGCGTCATACAGGTGACCGCCCTTATCGAGAAACTTGGTCACCCGCGCATAAATGTCCCGCGTCAAGTTGACGACCGGAACGACTTTATCGTCATGATCCCACATGCTGGGCCTCGCAATTAGTTCATCTCGGTCACTACGCTTACTGCCCTTCAGAAAACGGTTGAGCCACCAGTGCCGATATTCAGTCCGTCCAGCTTCCGTCATCATCGCGTTTCTCCTTCGCCATTGCCTGCACGATCAGTGCAAGTCCACCTCAAGCAGATGGTCAAGCCGAAGACGATCAACGTTTCTCGCACGAACGATGATTGACTTTTCTTATTCGCCTGCATTGCCGCGATGAATGGCCTGATGCTCGGCGGCCATCTGCTCCCACATGGCGAACCCTTCCGGCACAGCGCCGAAATCCAGCCGCCGGTAGCCGATGCAGGCAGCGGAACCACCGAGACCGACAAGCATTGCCTGTGCTCCGCCATGGCGCCGGCACGTTTCAGGCGCAGTAGTGTCAAGCCGCGCAATCAAATCCTCGGCGGCCATCAGGTCGCGAAGGAGCCGCTTTGCCGCGCTAGCCTTCGATGACGGTCGACTGCTGTTGTCCATGCTGTTCGACATCGAGGTATCTCTCCAACAAGCCGATGAGCGCATTGCGGTCCGTCGGTTCCATCCTGGCGATGACACGAGGGTCGAGTCCGACCGGACCGGACGTATCGGCAGGACCGTCGCCGACGACGGCAAGGAAGCCGTTCAAGCGTTCGGGCCACCTGAATTTCAAGAGAACTTCGATCAATCGATCGCTCGGTTCTTCTTCATCAAGCGACCTTTCGAAGGCGCGGCCCAGCACATGATGAAAGGCGGCGTCCATCGCCTGCGCATATTTGGCGCCGAATTCCAGATCGCGCTTGCGATGGTCGTGGATCGTCGCAGCCGAGACGCCGGTGGCGTTGGCAGCCATTTTCGGCGAGCCGGTCCTGGCGACGATGTCCAGCACACGCGCCTCGACGGCCGGCGACCACTTGCGATCCATGGCAGGACGGCGAATGTCACGAGTCTCCAGCACCCGGCTCTTTGCTTTCGTGGTCATGGCCGACCTTCCCTGCAATCTTCATGCAGGAAAATGCAGCTTGCGGAGCCTGCGGGAAGCCAGCATCTGGCCTCGCATATTTTTCCAGGTGTGAGACTGCCGGCTCAGTTTTAAAAGGGAGGGCCGTTGTGCCGGTAGCAATTACAGGACGCCGGCGCCTTTCCATCAGGAAGTAAGTTTTTCATTCCCCCATCGTGCCGCTGCAATCCCCTGCATGATTGCCTCATGGCATTCTAGGCGTTCTCTCACCTCTCGGCATCATGGAGTGATGTCGGTGCCTGGTCCGGTGCTTTGGATGGCGATGATGACCATGCCCTTGTTCGGACTCGCCTTCGGGACTCTAGCCCACCAATCGCTGATTAGATGCTCTGGCATCCTGACAGCGTTCTGGGCAGCTTCGGTGCCTTTTCCTATGTCTTCCCCAACGCCGATGTCATCGAAGGCTTCCATGACCACCGCTGACTGACTGCGCCACGCGCGCGAGGCCCACGGGGCCTGCGTGTCGCGTGTGTTTTCCAGACTTGCAGGTGGACAGGTAGACGGAGCTTTCAGGATGTTTCGAAGTCCATAAGGCTCATGGCGTCGATGTCGCCATGCCCTTCATCGGGCCGTCATTATCCATCCTGCTGTAATTTGAAAATCAATTGTCTACCTGTCTACCCTGAGCTTAAGGCGCTGATTTTATTGCGATAGCCGGTGGACGACAAAAGCCATCCACCGGCTGTCGCCTTTGTCTACCTCTTGAACTGATCGAGCACGTCATCCGAGATGTGGGCCATGTAGGCATCGATCCTGCCGGAAGCGCCGATATTTTCCCAGATGTCATGATTGCGAACCGACCAAAGCTGATAGGCAGGACGCTTCCTGTCGGCCTTGGTGTAGCGCGCATGGTTGACGGCGCCGATCTCGTCCTTCAGGAACTTCGACACCCGAGCCCGAAGATTCGATCGTCCACGCAACGCCGAAGGAACCGCATCGACCAGTTCATCGACACGCACCAGGTCGAAGTCGAAGGGCGGCTGCCGTTCCTCGAACAATTCGAGGAGATAGGCCTCGGCGTCGCCGATCGACAGACGCCGCATCGCCTCCTTGCCGGCCGTGAACGGCGCCACGCCATGCGGGTTCAAGGACACCTTGCGCTTGAGCAGCCAGTGCTTGACGTATGACGCGCCGTCGCCATCGAGGAACTCGAACAGGCCCTGATAATAGGCGCTGTCCCTCGGCCTCGCAGGCGAGAACACGACAAGCCACCGCCTGTCGCCATGCTCGATCGGCAGGGCATCCTCGTGGTTGGTGAAGCTGATGAAGTTCAGGCAGTTCGGGATCGAGTAGAGCGAGCAGTTCTTCTCCTCGATCCTGATGGTCGGGTCGGTAATCGCCGGCTTGAGCCGGTTCGCCACCTCCTTGCGCCCCAAAGTCATCAACTCCTCGATGACGGCAAGCTGCGAGCCTTCCATCCACGCCGTCCAGTGCGAAACGACCTCCTCATTCGAAGGCCGAACGGTGTTTCGGCTGCCGACGATCTTCTCCATCAGCCGGCCGATCCAGCTCTTGCCGGTCCCCTGAGCGCCACGGATGAGTAGCGCAAAGTGGATCTTGTCGGCAGGCCGCTGCACCAGCAGGGCGAGATAGTCGAGAACGTGGTCACGGTCCTTCTCGTCAGGAAAGAGATAGGCCATGTGAACAAGGAAAGGCGTCACGTCTCCCGGCTTCGCCTCGACACCGTCCTTGCGCCAAATGTTGTAGCGATTGCCGTTCTCGCCGTCCGGGAACTCCGCCTTTTCGGGCAGATAGACCAGAGACTCGAACTTGCGCATGGGAACGCGACCCTTCCAGATGGCATTCAGAACCTCGCCATCGGGGTTGAGGCCGGCGTAGAGCGCCTTCCACTGATCGGTTCGGTATTTCTTGCCGTCCTCGCGCCGAACGAACTGCATGGCATCGGCCACGAACACCCAATCGTCCCACACCGAGCGCGACTTGTCCGGCTCGGCATCGAGGTCGTCGGGGAAGTCGTCCAGCGCATCAACACGATCGATCATCTCGACGGCCTCGCGCCGCTTCTCCCGCGGCAGATAGCCGATCAAGGTCCTGATCGTGATCCCGTTCGGAATAGCTTCGAGAGAGTCCCAACGCTGCCGTATGACTTCGCCATAGTCCGAATACTCTGGGTCCGACGTACTCCAGGCGATAAACTCGTCGACGCCGGCGCCGTTGGTCGCATGGTGGCAGGCCATCATCATGTCCTGCCACTTCCTCTGGTCCTTGAAGTCGGTCGGATCGATCGACTCCAGCCATTCGGCCAGAGTCTCGGGATCGATTGCACCGGGATCGTCGCCCGAAGCCTCGACGGTCGGCTTCCTGATCGCATCCAGGAGCCTGTCGGGCAGCATCGGCGCCTCCGACAGAGAACAGCGCAACGGATCATCGTCGAAGCGATAAAGCCGACCCGTATCGGGATGCACCGAACCTGCCGCCACAACGTAATGACCGGCCGTTCGGAACTCGAAGCCGGGATAATTTTCGTGCTCGTATCTGACGATCTCTTCCGCCGGCTTCCTGAAATAAAGGTGGTATCCGCCGCCGCCGGTCAGCACGAAAGGGTGCGCCGGCAGGTCGAAGTCCCGCAGGAAGCGAGCGAGCACGTCGTCGCCATCGGGGAAGTGCCTCGGATCGATGTCAATCACCAAATCCGTGTCCGACATCCTGAAGCCGACGTTGCCGCCCTTGGCCATCCAGCTCTTGCCGCCGTCAATGCCGATAGAGGGCAAGTCGCGCCAGCGTCCGACCGGCTCCTTTCCACGAAGCCGGATCAGCTTGTCACCGTGCCCCGCCTGTTCGTACTCCCCGAGATAGCTCGCATCCTGGAACGACGGCGTTTCGGAAGTGCCGACCTCGGCATCCTCAACAACGTCGGCGTCGAATCCGGCATTCTTCTCCCGAGCACCTGCGGGCGCATCGATTTCCCTGATGCGCCCGTTCTCATTCTCGATAAGGTCGCTCGTCGGTTGGCCTCCCCGCGCACAAAGGCGACGAGGTCCGCAACATTGTAGCGAACCGACTTGCCGTTGATGAGGTGATAGCGCGGTCCTTCGCCTCGGGCGCGCCAGGTCTTCAGCGTTCCCGGCTCGCAGCCGATATAGGCCGCGGCCGACTCCGTGTCGTGCCAGGGCGAGCGGCTGTGGGCGTCGAGGACGCGCCGCAGCGCGCTCTCGACAAGATCGATCGCGATCGTCGTCGTGTTGTCCGTCATGGGACACACCTCCAGTAAGCATCGGCGCGCACCGGCGCCGGCGAGATTGATGGGAAGTGTGACCGGCTCTCTCGCTTGCTTGCTCACTGGATGGGGTCGGCCCGATCACCTGCCGATGCGCGAAGCCTCAAGAAGGCATCCCCGTCGCGCGCACGATAACCAAGGCGGAAAACCGCCCCGGTTGCAATACTCATTTTCGAGCGGCCAAGATTTTCGTCTCAAGCGCCTGGGCATGAGGCCGCAGGTGCTCGACGAGATGCTCGGCATGGACGTAGCCGCCGGAAGCGCCGGGCAGAGCAGCAGGGCGCTCTCAGCATAGGGAGCGCCAGCCGCGATGAACATGGTGCGGGCCAGGTGCCGGTACTCGTGCGGGCCCGGCAGCTTCTGGCGCGGCTCCTTCGGCTCCTCGACCTTGCCGCTCGTGCTCGTCGGCGACGGCCAGAGCCATTCGCTGTTCAAAGGCGCATCCGTCTCCAGACGAGCTTTCAGCATGTCCCGCAGGAAATTTCCTATCGGAAACATCATCGACTGGTCGGAGGTCTTCATGTGCTTGAAGACGATCACGCCTCGCTCGAAATCCACGTCGTTGCGACGCACCTGAAGTAGCGACGAGCGCCTCGCGCCGGTCAGCATGAAGGCGCGATGCAGGTCGCGGCGGATCGGGCTCAGCGTCTTGGTCGCCTCCCACCACGCCGCGAGGTCGATGGCGTCCACCTCCCTGCGCTTCGGCGTCGGCAGGCGGATCGCGGCCACGGGGTTCGCCGCTATCGTCTCGTCCAGCCGCATCGCCGTGTTGATGACGGCCCGCAAGGTCCGCATCACGCAGATGGCGACCGTCTGGCCCTTCGAGGTCCGCAGGCGCTCGTAGGTGTCCCGGACTTCCGAGCGCGAGAGGTCGGTCACGGCCCGGTTCTGGATACGGCTCAAGTAGTGAGAGCAGTTGTATCGGTAGCTCGCGACTGTCGCCTCGCGGAACGGCTTCTCGCCGAGGTGCGCCTCAAGCGCCTGCGAGACCGTGATGCCGGTCTCCTCCGGTCCCGCGGTCGGGTCCACGCCCGACTGTATCTGCGACATGATCGCCTTGGCCTTGGCGCGCGCCTCGCGCAGGCCGATCCGGTCAGTCCGGTCGATCTTCATCCGCACCGTCCGCACATGGCGTCCGTTCCTGCGGACATCGCCCTGGACGGCGAAGGTCTTGGTGGTGGCGTGGCAGACGACCATCAGGCCCTTGACCTGCTCGTCGCGCCAAATTCCAGAGTTGAGGGGAAGCTCGCGGATGCGAGCCTCGGTGAGGTTCACGACAGCCATTCTGGTCTTCTCCGAGCACCGTGTTGAGCACCGCACGGTGATCGCCGAGGATCACCGCACGTCGCCTACGATGTCGCGTAAGGGCTTGTCCGCGAACCAATAATCTCCGAGAGTGCGCTGCCGGTCACCCTAGGTTCGCGCATTTTGTAAACCGAAGGTCGGGAGTTCGATCCTCTCCGCCGGCACCATTTTTCATTTTCCGTGAGACCGATGAAGAACACCACTGCGTCCGGCACGCCCAGAATCCCGAACGGCTTTTCGATCGTCGTGAAGGACGAAAGCTGAACGTCAGAAGGTTGTCATTTGGTACGCAGGATGCAGCAGGGTCCCGGGCCGTAAACGACCGTCGGCAGCCCGAACAGGACGGGATCATCGCGGAAGAAGCGCTCGATACCGATACCTCCCGGTATCGTGCCCGCCGGGGTGCCGTAATAGGACACGCGTATCGTCGAGAAAATTATCGCACGCCGTCGCACGGAATCGACGACTGCCAGATTGGTGCAGCTCCCGTCGAGCGCCCGCAGGCAGCGCTGAGGCGGTTTTGGCGCCTGGACGGCGCTCGGGGGCGAAGCGGGCGCCGGTTGTGCGGGTTTCGCAAAGACGCCCACAGTGGACGCCCACATCACTCCCCCGCATGCCACCGAGGCGATAGCGATCGCATAGCGCATATTCCTATCCTCTCAGAATTGCAGGTTCGCTGTAAGCGACGTGGTCCAGGCGCGGTAGCTTAGCTGTGGCGGAAGATATTCTCGCACCTCCGCCGGAACGGTCGCGGTTTCGAGGAACGCGCCGGTGTCCTGATGCACCCAGGAATAGCCTCCCTTCAACTCGATCGAGGCGTGCGGCGAGATGGTATAGGTCGCACTCCCGCCAACCAGGTGCTTGGTTTTCGCCGGAATGAATTCGGCGTTGATCTGATCGTAGAAATTATCCGAGCGGTAGAGGAAGCTGTAATTCGCCGCAAGCTTGAGCTGCTCCGTGATCAGAAAGGACGGCTCGACCGAGCCGATCACGAGATGACTGTTGGAATTGCGCCGCTCCACCACAAGAGGACCGAATATCCCGGGGATCTGGTTCTTTTCCTGGAATGTATGCGACACGCTCATGACCAGCGCCCATTGCGGATCGAATTGATATTGCGCAACGACGTTGCTCACAAAGCGATCACCGGCCTTGCCGCTGGCGACGCCATCGACCTTCACCACCGTTTCCGACATGTACGCAACGGTTCCCTCAAGCGCGAGGCTGTTGATCTGCGTCTTCAGGTTGGCATTGGCTGTAAAGACGCTGCCCGGATCGATCTGGTTCTTGAGGTTGAAAACGCCGAACCCCGTCGCGGCGGACGGATCTATTCCTTCCCTC
>JBIQHO010000118.1:0-9871 GCA_044508545.1 Bradyrhizobiaceae bacterium
GGCCAGGATAGCGTTATCGTGAGGGCCGTCCGCCGCCGCCACCAGGCCGTCCACCAGCACTACCACCGGGGCGACCACCTCCGGGTCTACTGGCTCCCGGTCGCCCGCCACCGGGTCTGCCCACGCCTGGTCGAGTGCCTCCCGGTCTGCCCGCTTCCGGCCGGTTTCCAGGACGGTGCACTCCTGAAGGCGGCCGTCCGGGCCGATGAACCCCATGGCCATGGCGGGGACGCGGCGGGCGGTGCCAACCATGCCAACCGGAAGGTCCGCCCCAACCGAAGCCTCGTCGCCATTCATAGCCGCACCAGTACCAGCCGGGTCCGCGCCAGCCATCCCAATACCAGCAGTAGCGGCGTCCACCCCAAAAGAACTGAGCTTCTTCGACAGGAGGCCTGACATCCATGTTGAGCCCGAGCCCCAGAGGCTGGCCGGTCATGGAAGCACGAGCGGGGCCGTTTGTTATTGCGGCCACGGCGGTGAGAGTCATAGCGGTTGCCAATACTCGGAGTCGTTTTTGCAATTTTGCCTCCTGATGCTGTGTTTGTGGGGCGCTTGTCAGAAGCAACGGAACCCGCCAAGGCAAGTTCATTCACGGTTTGTCACAGGGGGGATGGTTCGGTGAGCTTTTATTTCCGGCCGCGCGGGAGCGCCTTGTCCACCAGCGCCAGGATCATTTTCATGTGCTGACGCTGCGCAGCGGCATCGCCGCTGTCCTGTGCGGCCCGCGCCAGCGTCCCCGATGTGAACCGGGGCTTCCTTGGGGTCGAGCGGCTTTCATTGCTCATTCAAAACTCCTGTGCTGCGGTGGTTAGTCCAGACGGCGTCGCAGCTTTTTGATCATCTTGCACAACTCGGCCACGCATTCCGCGATGATGCCCCGCGCTCCACCTCTTGTCCGCCTCTGATTGGTCGGCTTCGCCCATGAAGGGTCGGACCGCAGCCAACGGGGCCATTGTGCCAAATCAAGGGATCGATCGGTCAAAGATCGTCTTCTCACAAGAGAGAATCGATTGCTCCGGATCAACGGGGAGCCGGCGGTGTGTGGATGGCCTTGTTGGCGACTATCGTCTCCTCATTCGGACGTCATCTTGCGGCAGTCTTCCGTCAGCTTCCCGGAATACCTCTCGCTTTTTCGGGACCGGTGGAGAGCTTGCTATGGCGAGCAATTTTCTGCGTTGGTGAACTAACGCCGGGCCAGCGGCCAGCAGGCGCACGACTATCCGGCAGATCAGGCGAGCCACGCGCTAACGAGTTATGACTTCCGAGATTTACGATCCAGTTTCGAGAGCATGAGGCGCACATGACCGCGTGTGCTGAGCAGATCGTCCTGTTCTGGATCGAGCTTGGGGGAAGGGCGCCATCATGTCAGGATATGTTCCAGATATCCTCGGCATATTCCCGGATGGTGCGGTCGGACGAGAACCATGACATACGCGCGACATTAAGAATGCTTGAGCGTGTCCACTCCGGACTATGCCATTTCGTGTCGACGGCGCGTTGCGTCCGGTAGTAATCCTCGAAATCCGCCGACACCATGTAGTGATCGAGAAACCGCAGCGCGTGTGCGATGGGCGCGAAACGCGAAACGTCATCTGGCGAAAACACGCCGCGCTCGATGGTTTCGATCACACCGGCCAGCATCGGTGATGACGTGATAACATCGGTGGCGTCCAGACCCGTCGCTCGGCGCCGCACAACCTCATCTGCTGTCATTCCGAAGATGAAAATATTATCCTCGCCGACATGCTCGAGAATTTCGATATTGGCGCCGTCGAGCGTTCCGATCGTGATCGCGCCGTTCAGTGCGAGTTTCATGTTGCCGGTTCCGGAAGCTTCCATACCGGCGGTGGAAATCTGTTCGGACAGATCGCTCGCCGGAACGATGATCTCGGCCGCGCTGACGTTATAGTTCGGCAGGAAGACGACCTTGAGGAGGCCTCTGATCGCGGGATCGTTGTTGATCACCTCGCCGATGTCGTTGATGAACTTGATGATCAGCTTGGCCTGCCGGTAGCTCGCAGCCGCCTTTCCGGCGAAAATCTTGACGCGCGGCGTCCAGTTTCCGTCCGGGTTGGCAAGGATGGCCTGATAGAGCGCCACCGCCTCGATCGCGTTGAGAAGTTGACGCTTGTATTCGTGAATACGCTTGATCTGGACGTCGAACAGCGCCGACGGATCAACGACGATACCAAGCCGGCTGGCAATGATCTGGGCGAGCGCAATCTTGTTGGCCCGCTTGACGGCCTGGAAGCGTTGCTGGAACGCGCGGTCATCCGACAATCGCTCCAGCATTCGCAACCGCTCGGGTTCATCGAGAACCGCGGCGCCGCATGCATCCTGCAGCAGCGATGTGAGTTTCGAATTGCATTGATGCAGCCAGCGACGGAAGGTGATGCCGTTGGTCTTGTTGGTGATGCGGCCCGGATAAAGGCTGTTCAGGTCGGCGAACACGGTTTCGCGCATGAGCACGCTGTGCATCGCTGAGACGCCATTGATTCGATGGGAGCCGACGAAAGCCAGATGGCCCATGCGAACGCGGCGGCCGCCGGTTTCGTCGATCAACGATACCGACGCGCCAAATCGACTATCGGCTCCCGAATGCTTTTCCGCCGCCGCAAGATGGTCCGCGTTGATCCGGTACACGATGTCGAGATGGCGCGGCAGCATTCGCTCAAACAGTTCGGCCGGCCAGGTCTCGAGCGCTTCCGGCAACAGAGTGTGGTTGGTGTAGGAGATTGTCCTGGTGGTGATGTCCCACGCATCGTCCCAATCGATTTGATATTTATCTACCAGCAGCCGCATCAGTTCGGGAACGGCGAGGCTGGGATGGGTATCGTTGAGCTGAATCGCGGCATGGGACGGCAGCGATCGGATATCGCCCTCGGTATGCAGATGGCGGTCGAGGATGTCCTGCAGCGAGGCGGAAACAAAAAAGTATTCCTGACGCAGGCGCAATTCGCGGCCGGCCGGCGTTTCGTCGCTTGGGTAGAGAAATTTCGAGATCGCCTCGGCGCGCGCCATCTCCGACATCGCGCCAAGATGATCGCCGCTGTTGAAGGTATCGAGGCGCATCGAATCGACCGCGCGTGCGGACCACAGCCTTAGCGCATTGACGTGACGGCCGCGCCAGCCGACGATCGGGGTGTCGTAGGCAACCGCCTGAATGGTCTCATCCGGTATCCAGAGCGTGCGGGCCGGCTTGCCGGGTTGCTCGATGCGCTCCAGGCGTCCGCCATACTGGATGTCGAAGATCACGTCGCTGCGTTCGAATTCCCAGGGGTTTCCGGAGAGAAGCCACTGTTCGGGAAACTCCTCCTGCCATCCGTTTGAAACGATCTGACGAAACAGTCCGTGCTCATAACGAATGCCGTAGCCTTGCGCCGGGATGGCAAGGGTTGCCATGCTTTCCATGAAACACGCAGCCAGTCGGCCGAGGCCGCCATTACCCAGCGCGGCGTCGGGCTCCACATCGCGCAGTGCGTCGAAATTGATGCCGAGATCCTCGATCGCCGTGCGAAACGGCTGCATCAGCGACATGTTGGTCAGGGCATCGGTCAGCAGCCGTCCGATCAGGAATTCGAGCGACAGATAATAGACACGCTTGTCACCGTTGCTTTGAGCGGACCGATCGGATTGAAGCCATTGATAGACGATGCGGTCGCGTAGCGTCAGCGCCGTCGCAACATACCAGTCGTGAATATTGGCGTGTTTCACATCCTTTCCGGCAACCAGAATGATCTTTGACAGAATCGCGCTTTTGATTTCCGCGACGATTCGATCGTCTTCGGAACTGGATGGCATCGACGTATCATCGTCGAAGCCGCGATCCTGCTTGGGGAAAAGTTTGAAGACCATTCTGTAATCCAGATTTGTTTTGCGCCGATAGGTACGGGCAACCGCGAATTGCCGATTTAAGAAAAGTTTAATGCTCAATTCCGTGCGTGATCAATTGGCGGTCTTGTGGCTCTTGAGCTCGACCGTATCGCGGTTATTTCGTTTTTGGAACTTTTGTTTCAACCGCGTCGCGCGACCGATCTCGGACCTCGTCGAAACCCGCGCGGCCAGAACGGCGACGGGAAGCCGGTCAAGCACTCGCTTGAGGTCGAGTTTCTGGTTTATCACCGCCGGATGGGTCAGAGTCAGATTGCCGAGATCCACACAGGCGTCGAGGTTGCCAAACTTCGGCCACATCATGCCGGAGTCGGTGAAGGGCGCAAAATGCCGCAAGGCGACGACGACGATGGCCTCGCTGCGAAGAGTACGGGCAAATGCGATGACGTGGCGACGATGCGCGCCTTCCACGGTCAGCGGCCTGAAATCCCCGTCGGCGAAGACTTTCGAATGGCGCGCGCGCATGTCGAGCAGGTGATGTATCCATGCGAGCTTGATGCGGCCATCGGTCCAGCTCCCGGTGAGAGCTGACATATCAGCGGCTCCGGCGTCGAGAATGGCTTCGCGCGCCTTAAAGTCCACCGGCCGCCGGTTATCCGGATCCACCAGGGATAGATCCCATAACTCGGTGCCCTGGTAGAAATCCGGCACCCCGGGAATCGCCGCCTTCAGGGTGATCTGGCTCAGCGAGTTCAGCGCACCGATCAGCGATGTGCGGCGTGCGAAGGTTTTCAGGGATTGAAGAAAGTCGGCCGACTGGTGTTTGTCCAGAATGCCTGCCAGAAATTGCCTGACGCCGGCTTCGTAGGCCGCGTCAGGATTGAGCCAGCTCGTCTGCAACTTGGCCTCGCGGCAGGCCTTCTCGGCATAGGACTGCATTCGCGCCACAAATACGTGATCGATATTATCGAAGGGCAGGGCCCCGATCAGCGCCTGATACAGCATGTATTCGTCCGCGACGGACGGGCTGCGGACGCCATTGTTTGTGGACACCAATCGCGCATTGAACGTCTTCCATCGTCCAACCATGCTCGCCCATTCGTCCGACAACTCGGTCAGCGCGAGAATCCGCGTGCGCGCATCCTCGCCGCGCTTGGTGTCATGCGTTGCCGTGGCGATCAGTCCGTGGGTCCGGCGTCCGGCGCGGTCGAGCATCTTTCGATGAAAGCCGGCGATGTCGAGAGCCGGCGCGGCCGGATCCCCGCCGACCTCGTTGAAGGCAAGAAGGCGGTGATAGCGATAGAATGCGGTATCTTCGAGCGACTTGGCCATTGTCGGCCCGGTGAACTGCTGGACTTTGAGCGCGAACCGGCGAACCCGCTGACGGCTATGCGGCGGCTTTCCGGGAGCGAGCAGATCGAGCGTCAACGCATCCTGCAGGAAATCAAAAATCCCGTCGTCGGCGGCGAACCACTCCTGCCGCGCTTTGGTGATCGTCTCGGAGATGAGTTCCCGCTCGCTCTCGCTCGGCCCGGCCTGGGTGATGTAGGTGCGGTAAACCGGAAAATGCAGGACGAACAACTCGAAAGCCTGGCGAAGACTATCGGCGGAATAGTCGCGTGTGGAATAATGACCCGCGGCGATGCGGGTCAGCAAGCGTGTGAGCACGGTGAATTCGCTTGCAAGCAACGTCTCGATCACGCGTCGTTTCGAGGCCCGCAATACGGGATCGAAGGCGGGCGCGATATCGCTGGCCTGACGCCAGACTTCGTCGAGGGTTTCCAGGCCATTCTCGTCGGCGAGAACCTGGGAAATGAAGTTCAGGCACTCGTAACCCGTGGTACCGTCGATGCCGGCGAATTGCGGCGGCGCTTCGTGATCTCCGAGGATTTTTTCGATCAGCAGATAGAACGGGCGGCGATCTGCGCCTTGTGCTTCACGGATCAGCCGCCCCAGACGCCTGCAATACTGCGCCGGATCGTACAACCCGTCGATATGATCGAGCCGCAAGCCCTGTATCTTTTTCTCGGCGATCAACCGGCGGACGAGACCATGAATGCGGTCGAACGTGTCGCGATTCTCGACGCGAAGTCCCGCCAGCGAGTTTACGTCGAAGAATCGCCGATAGTTGATTTCGCTGGTTGCAAGCTTCCAGTGAGCGAGCCTGTAGTGCTGCCGTTCAAGCAGGTGGTGAAGGGCCTTGGTCTGCGCTGGGTTGCCGGGGCCGGCCCGGTAGGCCTTGAGGCCTTGATTGATGGCGGCCGCGCCTCCAGCAATAGCAGCGATGTCGCGCTTGAGCGCGGATGCCCGGCCGCGCCCGGGATTATCCCGGCCGCCGTAGCGCTCGGCGATGGCAAGCAGATCGTCGCGGGCCGAGCCCGGCGAAAGCTCGCTGGTGATCGTCTTGAGGATGTCAGTGTAACGTTCCGGCGCAATCGGCAGCCGGTGTTCGAAATACCACGCCGAGAAACTTCCGTTTCCCGGATCATACTTCAACTCGATCTCACCTTGCGTGAGCGAAACGCCGTAGGCCGTCCCCAATATCGGAAGCAGCAGTCCCGGCTTGGCGCGGAAGGGAAGAACGTCCCAATCGATATCGAAGGACTCGGCGAACGCCGACTTCGGCCCCCATTCGAGGACGTCCAGCCACCAGGCGTTGTCGGCGTAATGCACGCCCATATGGTTGGGAACGAAATCGAGAATCAGCCCCATCCCATGAGATGTCAAAACGTTGCTCAGGCGGTTGAAGCCGTCCTCGCCGCCGAGTTCGGGGTTGATGACATTGTGATCGACGATGTCGTAGCCGTGGGTGCTGCCGCGCCGCGCCTTCATGAAAGGCGATGCATAGAGGTACGTGATACCCAGCTTCCTGAGATACGGAACGATCGCCGCAGCGTCGTCAAAAGTAAAATGCGACGTAAACTGCAGGCGATAGGTTGCACGCGGAACGGCGCTGTCCATCAGATCGCTCCGATCGACCAGGAAACGGACCAGCCCGGCAAGCGCGCGGGCGGCTCCTCGCCCCAGATCATCCGGCCCCGCATTGGCGAGGCATCGTTGGTGACGGTGTGATCGGAGATGTTGGCTCGAAGATGCAAGAGCGAGCCGTTGCCGAGGCGCCAGTATGCCAAGAGCAGGCGATCGTTGTGGCGGAGTTCGGCGGAGGCGAACGCTGCGTTGTCAAGATGCGGCATGAGTTCGTCATGGCGAACGCGCAACAAATTCCTGATGAACGCATATCGCGGCGGGTATTGACCGTCTTGCGGCCACGCCAGGACCGCTGACTCGAACGTTGACTGCGCAAGGGGATCAGGCACGTTGTCGCCGAACATGTCGTAGGCCTCGGCGAATTCCCTGCGTCGCCCCGCTCGGACCGCTTCGGCGAGGTCGCCTTTGAAGTCGCAAAAAAACGGAAAGGGCGTGGTCGCTCCCCATTCCTCGCCCATGAACATCAACGGCGGCATCGGCGCGAGCAGGGTGATTGCGTGCGCGGCCTCGATAGCCCTCGCGTCGGCAGTCCATTCGAGGCGGTCGCCCAGCGCGCGGTTGCCGATCTGGTCGTGGTTCTGAAGGAAGTTTACGAAGGCAGCGGGCGGGAGTGAGCCGATCTGCTCGCCGCGAGAGCGGCCGCCGCGATGGGCAGAAGGCTCTCCTTGATAAGCGAAGCCGCTGCACAGCGTTCGCGCGAGCAGGCGGCGGGGTTGGTTGGCGTAGTCGCCGTAATAGCCGAGCGTCTCCTGGGTGAGAATGACATGCCAGAGATGATGGTAGTCGTCATTCCATTGCGCGCGATACTTCCCGTCCGGGATGGCGGACGATGGATCGAGCAGCACCGCGCGGTTATCGTCGTTTTCCAGCACAAGGTGGATATGCCGTCCGCTCTGCTGCGCCAGAACGCCGACAGCGCGGCTGATATCGTTCAGGATCGTCGGTTCACCCATTTCGGCGAGGGCATGCACGGCGTCGAGCCGGAGCCCGTCGAACCGGTAGTTGCCGAGCCAATGCAACGCGTTGTCGGCAGCGAAGGCGCGCACTTCGGCAAGCCGATAATCGATCGCGGATCCCCACAACGTTTCCGCGCAGAAGAACTGCGGTGCGTAAAGCCCGAGATAATTTCCCTCCGGTCCGAAGTGGTTGTAGACGACATCGAGAAAAACCATCAGCCCGCGGAGATGGGCTTGATCGATCAACTCCCTGAGATCGTCCGGCGTGCCGTAGACATGATCGGGCGCGTACCACAGCACGCCGTCGTAGCCCCAATTCCGGGTGCCGGCGAAGTCGGCCAGCGGCATCAATTCGAGAGCCGTGATCCCGGTCGCAACGAGATGATCGAGCTTGCCGATCATTGCGCGATAAGTGCCCTCCGGCGTGAAGGTGCCGACATGGCATTCGAGGATGACCGCCTCGTGCCAGAGCCGGCCGCGCCAGTCGATCGCCTTCCACTGGAAATGGCCATGGTCGACTAGCTCGCTTGGACCGGACACGTCATCGGGTTGATACGAGGACGCCGGATCCGGCACGTTGAGGCCGCGGTCAATTCGAAAATGATAGCGCGTGCCGGGCCGGGCTGCGGGCACGTCGGCTGTGAACCAGCCGCCGCTGTCTTTTGCCATCGTATGCGCAGCGTCGGTTATGACTTCCACTTCGGCAGCCGCCGGCGCCCAGAGCCGGAACGTCGCGCCGTCCGGCCGGAGAATGGGGCCGAAGCGGCTGGCTGTCATGGCCGGCCTGCGAACGCGATGACGCTGCGAGGCGGCGCCTGCATCATCGCGGTGTGTAGGTGTGTGCTGCCTTCAGCCTCGTCGTCGGAAGTATGGAGCACGACCGACCATGTCTTGTACTCTTCCATGTCCGGAATTCTGAATTCGATCGGCTCCGGAGCGGCATTGAGCACGACGTAAAGGGCTTCGCCGTCGCGCTCCACCGGTCCAAGCACATAGGAAAGAAACCGACCTTCCGGGAAATTCCAGTCGGCGTCCGTCATCTCGTTACCCTCCGGCGTCAACCACAGCACGCCGTAGGGGCCATCGGCCGTCTTGCGAACGACCCAATGCCGCGCTCTGATCTGCGCAAACCGCTTTCGGATCGCTGTCAGGCGTCCGACGAAATCGGTCATGTCGTCGCCCTCGTGGCCAAGACCGCTCCAGTCGATCCATCCGATCTCGTTGTCCTGACAATAGGCGTTATTGTTGCCATTCTGGCTGTTGCCGATCTCATCGCCTGCGAGGAGAAGCGGGACGCCCTGGGCAAGCAGCAGGCACGCAAGCTGATTTCTGCGAAGCTGACGGCGGAGCGCAACGATCGCGGGATCGTCCGTCGGTCCCTCGTGGCCGCAGTTGTTGCTGTAATTGTCGTTGGAGCCGTCCCGATTATCCTCACCGTTGGCGTCGTTATGTTTCTCGTTATAGGAAAACAGATCGGCGAGCGTGAATCCGTCGTGGACTGTGACGTGATTGATGCCCGCGCGGGGCGAACGATCGTCATGATTGAAAAGGTCGGACGATCCGGTCATGCGGCCGCCGACATCGCCGATCAGATTTCCTTCGCCAGCCCAGTATCGCCGCAACGTGCTGCGATATCGATCGTTCCACTCTGACCATTGCGAGGGAAAACCTCCGACCTGGTAGCCGCCGGCGCCCACGTCCCAGGGCTCCGCGACAAGCTTGACGGCGGCAAGGGACGGATCCTGCCGGATCGCATTGAAGAAGGAACTGTTGCGGTCGAATCCGTTGGGACCGCGCGCCAGCGTGCTGGCGAGATCGAAGCGGAAGCCGTCGATGTGACAAACCTCGACCCAGTACCGCAGCGAGTCCATCACCATCTGCAGCACGCGCGGGTGGGTCAGATTCAATGAATTCCCGGTGCCTGTGAAGTCGTCGTAATAGCGCGGATTGTCCGGCATCAACCAGTAATAGGACGCGTTGTCGATGCCGCGAAACGACAACGTCGGCCCGAGGTGATTGCCTTCCGCGGTGTGATTGTAGACGACGTCGAGCACGACCTCGAAGCCGGCGTCGTGAAGGCGAGCAACTGACATGCG
>JBIQHO010000540.1:0-1508 GCA_044508545.1 Bradyrhizobiaceae bacterium
CTTTCCGTTGGAGCGATGCTGGAAGGTATCCCACGACTTCTGGCCAACCGATTGGTGACGGACGATGACGACTTCTTTCGCGTTGCCGAACAGAGCCCAGATGATCTTGCAGACCTGATGCACACTCGCTTCCTATTGGAGGGCGTTGCGCTCCGGGATTCGATCATGAATGGCGATGAGGAATGGGAGCGCTCGGTCACGACTGGCCTTCAGGAGCTGGTGGCTGTCTCGGGGCACGCCCGCCGCTGTCCTGAAGCAATATTTGCCCACAAACGCTTCCATCAAGCCTTGATATCGGCCTCGCGGCTGCGAAGGGTCAGGGAATATCTGGATATGGTCTATGATCAATGTGCATGGTACGCGGCAGCGAGTGACAGTGGTTCATACTCCGACTTCAGGGGCTATCAGTCTCTGACGGATGCTGCGGTGGCCCGCGATATCGAGGCCGCAAGCGAGCAGTTAAGGTTGCTCCTCTTCTCTGCGATGAAGACAAACGGCACTAACGGCGATAGGCGTTCGTAATCGAGATCGAGCAGTTTCTAGGCAGGCCGCATTAATTCACACGCGAGCTCTTGGCTTCGTCCGGTAAGGCCCTTCCTGATTGAATAGCATGTCGGAGAATTGAAAATCCCGGGCCGCAATCATTATCGCAACGCCTGCTTTTTCCGTTGTGACGAGGATATCCTGCTCTATCCATTAACTCTCCCGTCCGCGCTTCTCGTAACGCAAACAAAACACGCTACATTTTCAACGGCACAGGCTCTATTCGGTTACCGGTCCCGTTTTCTTGGAATGCATGACAAGAACTGACAGCCTGTGAGAGCGGCGGTGCAAAAACCGACCACGGTAGCGGCGGGATAGTCCGGCTGCGGGCGGCGTAAAAGTCGTCCACCTATTTTCCTTCTGCAACGAGCGCAGGAGGGTTAGGGGATCTACACCGTGGAACTTTATCTTAAGGTCCGTCTGGCCTGCTCTGAAGGGATGAGCCGGCGTCAGGCGGGGAAGCATTTCAACATCTCGCGCGACAGCGTTTACAAGATGCTGGTCTATTCGACGCCTCCGGGCTATCGCCGTCAGGCACCGGTGCGTCGGCCGAAGCTGGACGCCTTTGTGTCGACCATCGAGCATTGGCTCGACGAAGATATGAAGGTGCCGCGCAAGCAGCGCCATACGGCCAAGCGGGTGTTCGACCGGCTTCGCGAGGAGCGCGGGTTCACCGGCGGCTACACGATCATCAAGGATTACATGCGCGAGCGCGAGCAGCGCCGACAGGAAGTGTTCGTGCCGCTGTCGCACCCGCCGGGCCATGCGCAGGCCGACTTTGGCGAGGCGATGGTGGTAATCGGCGGTGTCGAGCAAAAAGCCCGCTTCTTTGTGCTCGACCTGCCGCATAGCGACGCCTGCTATGTGCGTGCCTATCCGGCGGCGGTGTCGGAGGCATGGGTGGATGGCCACATCCATGCATTCGCCTTCTTCGGGGCCGTGCCGCAGTCGATCGTCTATGACAA
>JBIQHO010000541.1:0-1500 GCA_044508545.1 Bradyrhizobiaceae bacterium
TCTCTTGCTCGGACATGTGTCGGCCTCCATCCGCGTCATCCACCACGCACACATGGCTAGCACTTCTTCCCGCACAGCTTCCGGCTCCATACTGGCCATGCGCGACCATGCCTCGATCGGCAGTTTTGTGAGGTAATCGATCTGCTGCTGCCGTTGCTCTCGCGTCTTGGTGGAGGCGAAAATCACCGCGCGAAGTACATACGCGGCGAGTTGCCGGTCCGTTTCGTCGGGCGAGTCATTCGCCTGCCGAAAGGCAGTTCGGTGAGCGGCGATTGCCGCACCAAGATCGACGTTTGCCGGGACACAACCGGCCCGGCACATGCGCAGAATGTCGATCGAATTGGATTGCTCGATGGCGAGTGCTGAGGGTGCGATGCTCATATCGCGGCCTTCGAAAAGCCGGACGTTCCATAGCCGCAGTGGTGATGGCCAGCGCATTGCTCAAGCAATCCATCAGTGTCGGCGACGCCGGTATCGCTTTGGTCGCCTTCATCGTCGCACTGCGCGCCTTCGTCCTCACACTCCTGCTCAAGATCACAACAACCGTTGACGTCGGGATATTCGCCGAACGCGACCTCCCGATCTGTCCAGCCGAGCGACGGTTCGTCATCCTCCTTTTCAGCTTCACCACCTTCGTCGCCGTCCGGTTCGCGTCCGTCGTGCTCGTCGCCTTCGGCATCGTTGATCGCGCCCTGTGCCCAACGGGATTGATTGCCGCTGGAGCTATAGGTCACGCCCGAAGGTGCCCAGCCATAGGTTTCGGGTGTGCTCACATGGTTTTCTGCTGCGGCAAGGGATGGCTCGTCGAGTTCGTCATCGTTCTCGCGATCGCCAGTGCAGCCGCCTGCCTGTCCGCTTCTGCCTGAGCCGGTCCAACAATCCAGAAAGCCCAAGCTCGGCTCGTCGTCGCCGGTTTCTTCGAGGTCGGCGTCACCGGCTTCGGCGTCGAGCGAATCGATCAATAGCTCGATCAGGGTCGCTCGCTCCTTCCGGGGCCACGCCTTGAACAGGTCTTCGGGGGTTACGTCGGTCGGCTCATAGGTGTCCGTGACGGGAATTCCCGTTTCGCCTTTCCCGGCCTTTAGAGCCTCGCTGGTTCGCGTTTCGTTCCTCCGCTGTCTGGTAGCGGATTTGGGCTTGGACGCACGTAGCGCCCGCTGTGTGGATTTGGTCATGGGTTTGGTCCAGGTTGAGGCTTCTCACAGCCGCGCCGGAGACGGACCGGCAGCCGGGGGGTGAGAACCAGCCTGGACGACTGGTCGGCAGCGCTTTTAAGCTCTCGCTCTGGACATGACGCACCGCCCCCGGCATAAAGGCCGAGTTGAGGTGCGCCGCCAAGCGCTACCTGAGCGCCTGAGGAAACCCGCCAAGGTCTCCTACGCGCGATGTCAGACCGCCCCGCCAAGGGCCGTCCTAGTCCAAGTCCGGGTTCTCACACCCACGGACACGATCAACCGATTTCGTTAAAAAGTCTACTCCCCTCATGGGGGCGCTTTCGGG
>JBIQHO010000119.1:0-9772 GCA_044508545.1 Bradyrhizobiaceae bacterium
GTTTGCCTCGCTGGTGACCTGGACGATCTTCATCGCCAAAATGATCGAGCTGTCGCTCGCAAGGCGCAACCTCGGTGCGGCTCTGACGCAAATCAGCGAGTCGCGCTCACTGGCGGAAGCGCAGATGGCGCTCGGCGACAAAAACAGCGTGCTGGCGTCCTTGCTGGCGGCAGCCATGCGCGAGGCGCGGCTATCGGCCGGAATCTCCAGCGACGCCGGCATCAAGGAACGGGCGGCGTCCAGTTTCGCCGAAATCGTCCGCGCGGAATCGCGGCGGATCCGGCTCGGAATGGGCCTGCTTGCGACCATCGGCGCGACGTCGCCGTTCGTCGGCCTGTTCGGCACCGTCTGGGGCATCATGAACAGCTTCATCGGAATTTCCAAGTCGCAGACCACCAACCTTGCCGTGGTCGCGCCCGGCATCGCCGAGGCGCTGCTTGCGACCGCGCTCGGCCTCGTTGCGGCGATCCCGGCGGTCATCATCTACAATTACTTCGCGCGCGTGACGCGCGGCTATATCGAACTGGTCAGCCGCGCGTCCGGGTCCTCCGGACGATTGCTGTCGCGCGACCTGGACAGGACCCATGTCGGTTCGGTGGGCGGAGCGCGCTCGCGCGCAGCGGAGTAGGCGATGGGCGCATCGATTGCAGAAGGCGGATTTGACGACGACGAGGATTACGCCGAAGCGCACGAGATCAACGTCACGCCGTTCATCGACGTCATCCTGGTTCTGCTGATCATCTTCATGGTGGCCGCGCCGCTGTCGACTGTCGATCTGCCGGTCAACCTGCCGACGTCGAGCGCGACCCCGCAGAAGAAGCCGGACAAGCCGACCTATGTGAGCATCAAGGCCGATCTTGCGGTTGCGATCGGCGAAACGCTCGTCAAGCGGGTCGATCTGGTCCGGACGCTCGACAGCACCCCGAACATGACCAAGGACAGTTTCATCTTCCTGCGCGCGGATCGCGCGGTGCCTTACGGCGACCTGATGGACGTGCTGGAGATACTGAACGCCGGCGGCTTCACGAAGATCAAGCTGGTGGCGCTCGAGGGCGTTCCGGACGCGCAGTCCGTTCCAGCCGCGGCCGCCGCCATCGCAAAGCCTTGAACCATGCCTGAGATCATCGCAGAGCCTCCGCCGTCCCGCCGTCTTTGGGTTTTCTCAGCGGTCGCTGCGCTCGCGATCCACATCGGCTGCGTGGCGCTGGCGATGGCTCACATGCAGTCCGACGAATCCGAAGACGATCTCGGCGCGCCGGCGATCGAGATCGGGCTCGATCTGGCTTCGCCGCATCGCGAGGCGACCGACCTGCCGCCCGGACCGGACACCGACGCGTCGATCGCTTCACCCGCGCTTGCCGAGCAGAAGGCGGTGGTGAAGGAGACCGATCTGCCCAAGGACACGCCCACGGAGACCGAGGACCCGGACCGGATCGTCACCGAAAACGAGTCGAAGAAGCCGGTGGACGACGATCCCGAGAAGGCGGCCGTGCAGACGTCGGCCTCCCAGGAATCGGTAGCCGCAGAGGCGACCGCGACGCCGAGCGTCGAACATGCGCCGGAGTCGGAGCGTTCGGTCGCGCCGCAGCAAGGCACCGGCGCGAGCGCCCGCCGCATCCGCGCGACATGGCAGAAGGAACTGGTCGCGCACCTCGACAAGCACAAGCGCTATCCGTCTGAGCGCTCGCAGAAGAGCGCGGAAATTCTCGTCAACTTCGTGCTCGATCGTCTCGGCCATATCGTTTCGGCGTCGATCGTGAAGGGATCGGGCGATGCGGTCTTCGATCAGGCCGCGCTGGCCATGCTGCACCGGTCCGATCCGGTGCCGCCGCCGCCGCCGCTGATAGCGGACGAGGGATTGAGCTTCACCCTGCCGGTGGTCTTCCGGGTGAAGGGCAGGGGCTGACGTCGTGACGTCGTCCCGGCTGCGGGAGGCTTGCGCGCGCTATCGGAAAAAATAGTACCGGATGCCGACGTAGATTGCGGCGAGCAGGACGAAAATCAGCGCGGCCGGCAGGCGCGGGCGTGTGGTCGTTCCGGAATTTTTGCCCTGCGGCTGTTGCGGTGCGGGACGCTTGAAGGCGGTGACGTTATCGAGTTCCACGATCGGGTCTTTCGGCACCGACTTGATGTCCGGCGGCGTGCCGGTGCCGCCCATCTCCGCGTAGTAGGCTTTGTAGATCAGACCGATGGTGGCCTCGCCCGCCTCCGTCTCCGGCATCGTTTCGAGAAAACCCCTGTAATTCGAAAGGAATGCCAGGGCCTCGGGGGGCAGCGACGACGTGCCGTTCAGTTTCGTCATCATTTTCCAGGTGGCGAAGTCGGCGCGGGCCTTGGTGTCGGCCCGCCTTGCAATCATTTTGTCCTGTGCTTTGATCAACTGACTACGCCCCTCGCATCGGCTTTTATAAATTGCCCGTGACCAGCAGAACAAACTGTATCACATATCCGGTGACTGTTCTCACGATGGTGGAGATCACGTCAAGATTGAGTCCGAGCTGGCTGCCGAGCATCGGGAGCAGCAGGAGGACCCCGATAAGGATCAGCAGCCCGTAAGGTTCCAGGCGGGAGAGCGGGACCGCCAGAAAGTTCGGCAGCAGGCCAACCGCGACCCGTCCGCCGTCCAGCGGCGGGATCGGCAGCATGTTGAACACTGCGAGAATGACGTTGATGATCAGCGCGTTCTGCAGGTTGTCGGCGACCCACTGCGCGCCGTTGGCCGGGACCAGGCCAAGCCCGTGGAATGCCAGGGCCGCGGCCAGCGCCAGCAGGATGTTGGTGGCGGGGCCGGCGAGCGCCACCCAGACCATGTCGGTGCGGGGATGGCTCAGGTTGCGGAAATTCACCGGTACCGGCTTTGCGTAGCCGAACAGGAACGGCGCGTGCGACACCAGCAGAATCCCCGGCAGGATCACGGTGCCGAACGGATCGATATGCTTCAGCGGATTGAAGCTGACGCGGCCGAGCTGCCAGGCGGTGTTGTCACCGAGCCGGTGCGCGACAAATCCGTGCGCGGCTTCGTGAAAGGTGATCGCGATGACGAGCGGCAGCACCCAGACCGACAGCGTGTAGAGTGAAATGCCCGACAATCGACGGCCTCGTGCGGTTCGACGGAGAGGATCCTTACCACGTTTCAACGTGACGATGACAGTGGGGCAAGGACGGTCTGCCCGGATGGCTTTTTGCCATGGCGGCAGCCGTCCTGCGCCTGCGCCTGCCAGCTTTCGGAGCGATATGATCGCCCGGCGCTCAAGCCTCTCTTCTCAAGCGGGATCGTTGACGTGAAGTACTTCAAGATAACATGTCACGGCCGGGCTCCGTTCCGGCTATCCACCTCTTTGATACATTCGTGTTTCGAGATGTGGATGACCGGCAAAGCCGGGCCTGACTGTCAGGCATCCTTCAGATAGTAGTTCGCCCGCTTGCCGAGTGCGATGCGGCGCAGGATCCGCCGCATCGTCATCGAGCCGCGCAACGGCCGGACCGCCGCAGTGCCCGCGCGATAGAACGCCAGCTTGGCCGCGTCGAACGCGGGCTGCATGCCCGGAGGCTTCTGGGGCCAGCCGAGACCGCGCAGCATCGAATTGAAAAAATGCAGGTCGTTGAGGCGGCGCACCTCGCGCGTCTTCCAGGTGATGGCCATCGAGATCGAATGCGACGCGGCGGTGCGCACCCAATGCGGCCACTGGTAGGGCACGAAGCAGCCGTCGCCGCCGAACATGTGGAATTCGATGCCGCGCGGCGCGAAACTCGCGTCGAATTTCAGGTTGCGGTGCTTCGTCATCGAATGCTCGATCTCGCGTTCGGAGACGAGACTGCGGTCGCTGTTGTCGTAGATCGTGAAGAATTTTTCGCCATGGATCTGGACGAAAAAATTGTCTTCGCTGTCGAGATGGAATGGCGTGGTCGAATTCGGCGAGGAGACAAACAAAAAACCTTCGATCTGCTCGAATCCGGCGTCGCGCAGGCTGTCGAAGCCGCGGGCGCGCGCGACCGAAAGCAGCGCGTCCTCGATCAGGCGGCGATACTCCGGCGCGTTCTCCACGCGCTTCAACACCATCCAGGCGCCGGCGGTCTCGATCCGCTTCACCACCTCGACGGGATCGAGATCGACCGCAGGAATCGCATCGGGGTCCTGGCTGATCGCCACCTTGCCGGAATTGTACTCGATCAGGTCGCGCGGCAGCTCGGCAGCCAGTTGCGCGATGCGCGGCAGCGTCAGCAGCGGATGCCCCGCAAGCGCGTGCCGGATCGCGAACGGCTTGAGCGGGAAGTCGCGTCGCAGCGCATCGTCGGCCGCAGTGATGACCGGCGCCGGTTCGGAGTCGCTCATGTGTTTCTTTCCTGACGCTTGCGGATGATATGAAGGGCGCGGCGTGCGGATGAGCGCATCTGTCCGCGCAGCGCGATCGCCGCCTTAGCGAGCGGAACGAGGTAGCTGCGGCGGCGCAGCGGGAGCAGCACATCGCCGATCGCAAGCCGGCCGCGCCAGATCGGGTCGATCATCGGATGCCCCGGATGCGCCGTGGAATCCGCCAGCGCGATCGCCGGATCGGCGCAGAGGTGCCGCGTGAGATCGAGCGTCAACTGCACGCCGGGTGAGAACTTCGCGAATTTCTCGTTGACGCCAAGCTTGAAATAGAATGCGCGATCCTGATGGCGCAACACGATGGCTGCGGCCACCGGCGTCGTGCCCGCGCGCAGCGTCACGACCTCACACTGGCCGCGCTCGGCCAGCGCCGGGCTTGCGCCGCGGATGAAGGCCGCGTCCCCGTTGTGCTGGAGCAACGCGGTGCCCCGTTTCCCTTTCCAGCCGCTGGCTTCCAGTTCAAGGAACGTTTCGAGCGCCGGGGCGACGTCGCCGGGGCTGCGCGCGACCCGGAACGAGACCTCGCCTTGCTCCGCAAGGCGGTTGCGCTGCCGGCGCAGCTCCTTCAGCTTCTTGACCCCAAGCGCCTCGCGCAGCAGGTCGTCGGCGTCCTGCGTCGCGTCGAGGCAGGCTCGCACATGGCTTTCCAGTATATGCGGCCTGATGCCGTCGTGGTCCAGCGCCTCGGTGAGCGCTTTCATGGCGGCGCCGTCGAGCGCGACGTTGCGCAGGATCAGCGCGTGCCGGCCGAGGGCGCGGGCCTGGCGCAGCAGCGTGGCCGCGGCTTCAGTTGCAACGTCACGATCGAGAAGCGGAGTGCTCAGCGTTCCATAGGGGTCGGCGCTGACCAGAACGGGCAGCGGAATCCGGTAGGCTCTCCAGGCGGAGATGACCGGAACCAGGCCGATGAGCGCGCCGGCATCGGGGTTGGTGGATGACACGTCGGCGCGTGCCGTCAATGCGGACGCATTGGTGCGGTCGCGCGCCGTTGCGTCGAGCGGCAACTCCCAGTCGGCGAGATTGTAGGCGTTCGGCTCGACCGCGCGGTCGGCAAGGGCTCGCCATTGGTCGACATTGGTCGATGCGAGGGCTGCGGCGTCACAGCGTGATGCGTTTCGGGGGGCGTGCGTTGCGAACCCTCGCGTCGACCAGCGGCGCACCGGAGCCGAATTGACGATGTCGGCCATGTCCCCGATTCCCCATGCATGGATTGCGAGGTTACCGGCGCGCCGCTGCGGAGCGCCGTTCCCTTGCTTTCGGCAGAGGCTATGGGAAACATTCGAAGATAATATTGGCGTCGACGCTTAATATACGCATTGGCATTTGCCGGGTGTTTACCATAGCCGGGACTGACGATGAGCGCTGGCCCGATACGCTTGACCGGGGGCTCTTGGCTTTCCACGTCACGGTCCGAGCGACGGCGAGCGCTGCTGCCAGCGTCCGTCAAAACGGCGACCCGAATATTTTTGGTTCGTTCAAGGGGTTGCGAACCGCGGTTGCCTTAATGTTGCAACCGGTCTGGCGTACCGCTCTCGCAGAGGAAGAGGCCAATGAAACTCGCTGCATTTGCGTTCACGGTCGGTGTTGCGGTAACGATGGCCGCCCCCGTGACATCGGCCAACGCCCAGATGGGCGGCGGTCACCATCGCCGCGGTGATGGCGGCGATCAGAAGCCGCCGGCCAAGAAACCGAAGGTGGACGAGAGGGCTTACAACGAGGCGCTCAAGACGATTCCCGATTCCAAGGAGAAATTTGATCCCTGGGGGAGTCTCGGCGTTCCATCCGCCGAAAAGAAACCGAAGTAGCGATCGGCCGGCGGGCACCGGCAGGGGAGGAGTTTCGATGAGAGTTCTGCGCGCATCCATGCTGATGGCGGCACTATTGTCGGGGCCGGTCTTTGCCCAGTCGCCGCATATCAATCTGCTCACCGACGGGCCCGGCAAGACGCAGGAAGAGATCGAGAAACAGCAGGCGGCCGAAAAAGCCTATAAGGACACGCTGCGGAAGATCCCCGATGCCGCGGCATCCAACGATCCCTGGGGCGGCGTGCGCAGCGATAATCCGTCCAAAACCAGCGTAAAAAACAAGGCCAAGCCAAGGCTTGGGGCCGCGGGCGGCACGGCCAATTAACCCGTGCTCCAGCGCCATGCGCGGCAGCCGATGAAGAACGGCTTCGCTCTCGCTCGCCTATGGCCGATCGAAAAACGGCGTTGCCGTTCGCTCGCCTATGGCATTTTCGAGCGAAGCGGGTGCCGGTTCGCGTCAAGCGAGACGGCACGATGGCACGATTCCGGCCGGAAGCGCCATGCGAGCGCGAAGCGGAAACCGGTTTTCCGATAAGGCCGTGCTCTTTCAGAAAGATAGATGAGAGTCTGCGCAACGCGGTTGAATGAGGCTTCAGTGCCTGATCTGCCGCCCGAACAACAACGCCACCTGAGCGGAATATGATCGCCCGGTGGCGTTGTGCCTAGACTGGGCAGTGCAATCCCCCAGCCCATTGTGAGTCGTTCCATCGGGCGAAAGGTTCAAGTTGGTTTCCGGCCAAGAACAGATGAAACATTTCGTATTTTTCCGGAATGCGGATGAAAGTCACCGCGCGCGTGTCCAGATCGCATAGGGAACTTCCCGGCCGGTCGTCTTGTCGAGTTTCACGCCGACATCCAGGACACCTCCGTCAGGGGAGCGGATTTCATAGTCCCAGGTCAGTCCGCCGCTGACGAGATCGATCTCGTGGGTCGTCAGGTCGCGGATGCCGGTGATCGGTCGGGTCATGGCGGTCTCCCGTCGGCGAGGCGGTAAAGGTTTCCGCCATCTCCGAACAGGTGTAGCGCCCCGGGCGCGGCTGCGGCGTGATCCGGATCACTTAGCCATTTCTCCGAGTCCGGTCCCGCGACGCTTTCGTCGGCGGCTCGCGCGGGGGGGGGGGGTGATTCTGAAAGTTTTGATTAAGATTCTGCGCTCATTCTCCGAAAAGTTGTTGCGTACCGGGAGAAACATCATGCTGACCACCGAACCCGGGTTGGCCCGGAATTTCCTCAATATCGCGTTCGCCGGCTTCGGCGTGCTCGTCACGCTGCTGATCGGGGTGGCGCTGAGCTGAACGTCTGCAGGATACTCACGACCCGCTGATAGCGTTTTCGAGCGAAGTGGATACCGGTTCGCGTGAAGAAAACGCGTCAATCAAGAGCCTCGGGTCTTTCACCGTTTCCATGAAACGGTGAAATGAGCAGCGTGGTGCGGTTTTCCGTCTGCGTCCCGCTTCTTAAAATGCCGGAATCGATTACGTTCTGATCTTGGATTGATTCGATCCAAGATTATCGTGATCCAGGGGCGGGAGGCAGTTGTCCGGGCGCCGCAGCCCCGATCGAGCGGAGCGAGCGACGTGGGTAACAGCAGCGGCATGGACAAGGGGTTGCTGGCCCTGATCCAGAACGTTTTGGGTGCGCGCCATAACGCGAGGCCTCAGCCCGACCAGCCTGACGACGATTCGCTGGCCTCCCCCGAACCGCCCCGGTCCGAGATCCCGGAGCCTGCGGAGGTCGATGACCCGAGCGCGGAAGCTGCAGCCATGCCGGAGAATCACCCGGCGGAGAGCTATGATCGGCGCAAAACCGCGGACGAACTCGCGGGGATCATCCTGAAGGCGTTGCAAACGCTCGACGGCGCGCCGGCCAGCGGATTTGCGGTGACCGTCTACGGTTCAAACCCGTGGAACGCGATGCTGACAATCAAACCGGAGGCCGGCCCGATCGCCGATCCGGACCTGTGGCGCGGACGGGTCCGGGACATGGCCGCGCGGTTACGTCAGGATTTCGACCTGGCGGAGACTTAAGGCCGGATGGGGACAGGATGGCCCGGATAATGGCGGACGCATCGTCCGGTCAAGGCCGCGACCAATATCCATCGATCGCGTGGGCCAGGAAAATGCCGACGCTCATTATTCCAAAGACGGCAGTGATCGTTTCCAGCATCGCACTCATCCTGTTACCCAGCGACTGCCAGAAAAATCAAAACGCGTTGCACAGTCAAAAGGATTCTAAGAACGCATCCGACTCCCTTCGGCGCTGATGATTTCCGGCAACATCTCGGTGGACCAACCCCGTCTTTCAAAGGCAGGTGCGGCCTTCGCGTGAACAGAGGCCGCCCTTGCAGGGACGGCCTCGCTCTGAAAGCGGCGATCAGACGTAGACGACGACCGGTTTGGGATCGACCGGGATCGTCGGGTCGGTCGAGGGCGGGAACGGAAACAGCGGTCCATGTCCGACACGCTTCGGCAGGCCGCCGGCGACGTCGTCGATCTCGGACGCATTCAGTTCGCGCCCATCGCATTCGCGGGTCTGGTTGGTCATGGCGTTCTCCTCGCTCTCCCGCGCGCTTATCGGGTCTGGTAGGTGCCGAGCACCGGCCTGGCGAAGACGTCCTTCATGTCCCATCCGCCGACCGGTGTGGCGGCGAGCCGAAGGTTTGCCGGCAGCTCGAACGCGCCGCCGGAGACGGCAGTGAGTTCGGCGTCGTCGAGAACGCGGATCTGGGTGGCGAGGTCGGTGGTCGTTGGCTTGGTCATTGTCGTCTCCTGGATGCCCGCGGAACGGGACTATTCCCGCCGCCTGTGAGACGAGGTTTTATGCCGTCGCGCGTATGGCTGCCGTGATCTGGGTCACACTGGGGGGCAGGGGATCACCGTCACCCGGCGACGGCCGCACACAAAGCTGCCCGCCCGCCGAACGGCCAACGGAGATCAAACCAATTCTGATCCCTTGTTCTGATCTCTTGCTGAGAACGAGGAACGGCTGCGGGGCATTGGGCAACGCGGGCGCGCGAGGTCGGGCCGACTGAGCTTGCTGGAACGGAACGGGCCGCCTGTCGAGGCGGCCCGTCTGTTACGGATGATCGCGAGGGAGATCGAGATAGTCTTGCCAATCGGCTCAAGTCATCCTTACCCCTTGTTGCAAGCCCCCTCCATGACGCCGGAGCCTTTGCCATACAATTGGTGGGCTCCGGCCTCGTCGCCCAGGCTATGCAGGACGTCGCCGGCCGAGTAATAAATCTTGGCGACGGCAAGTGCCGTTTCACAGCTCATGCCACCGGCAATTCCCTCGATGTCCGTATCATTCAATTTGCGGATACCGTCGCTCATGTCTTTCTCCTGTTTTTGAATGAGGGATCATCCCTCGTGATCGGCGCTCGCAGGAGTACGACGCGCGGGGCTTCGCCGTTGTGATGGATCTCACAAAGACGAATCGCCGATGCCGCCCGTCGGCGGCCGCTCCACCGGCTATGGGATCTAGATGTATATGCCGAACGAGTGGCCGAGATCTCGTGCCAATGAAAAGGCGGCGCGGGTCAGCGTCCCGTGGTTGTAGTTCTTATCCCACTGGTTGATCACGAACAGCACAATTGGCA
>JBIQHO010000120.1:0-9704 GCA_044508545.1 Bradyrhizobiaceae bacterium
CCTGAGCGGCCCGCGCACATTCGTCCAGTCGACGACGTTCCAGTTCTAGGATTGGCGGATGCTCCTTGCCATTAAGGAGTCAATGTTAGAACTAGGCGCGCCGTGAGCGGACCCTAAATTCGTCCTGCTGCGTCTGCTGCATCGTCGAGAATGCCGAGCCCTGTATGTGTCGCGCAGCGTATCTCTCGGTTCTGATGACGCACGTCACCAAAGACCGATCACGAAACCACTTGCACGGCGGGAGTCTTCCTCTCGCCGTTTTGCATGTTCAGGGCTTTCAATAATCGCCTCGCCGAGCAGCCCGATGAGCGCCTGATTTTTACCCATTGGCCCCAAACATTCGATCATGCTTGACGTCACTGAACAATCACGATGGAACAAACAGGCAAGCGGATGAGCATGAATGGCATCATCATGGGCAGCTACAATGGCGGACCTTTGAACTCCCGGATCGTACCCGTTGTCTTCCAGCTTCAAGTGCCAGTAAACGCTTGTATTGATGGGACCCAATACCAACCTCATCTGAAGGAGATCAGCAGCAGCCTGTGAGGTGATCCATGCGCATTTTCGTTGCCGGCGCGACGGGCGCTGTCGGACGCCGCCTGGTTCCGCGCCTTGTCAACAAAGGGCATCGGGTGACCGGACTGACGCGAACGCCCGCGAAAGCGGACCTCTTGCGGAAACTCGGAGCTGAACCCGTGGTCGCCGATGCGCTCGATGAGAAAGCCATTCATGCCGCGGTTGTGGCCGCGCGCCCGGATGTGATCGTGCATCAACTCACGGATTTGAAGGGTGCGTCAGACCTGCGCAAATTCGACCGCACCTTCGCGAGCAGCAACCGGCTTCGCACAGCGGGAACCGACTATCTTCTTGCAGCCGCACAGGTCTGCGGCGCAAAGCGAATCGTCGCGCAAAGCTTCTGCGGCTGGCCGTATGCACGGATTGGCGGTCACGTGAAGACTGAAGATGCCCCGCTCGATCGGAATCCGCCGCAGGAACTCCGCGGCACGCTCGACGCGATCCGCCATCTTGAACACGCCGTCACGACGACGCCGGGCCTGGTGGGCGTTGCGCTCCGCTATGGCGGATTTTATGGCCCCGATACCGGGTTCTGCGATCCGTCCATTTTGGAACAAATTCGCAAGCGCCGCATGCCGCTGATCGGCGGCGGAACAGGATGGTGGTCGTTTCTGCATGTCGACGATGCCGCCGAAGCGGCCGCGCTTGCTGTCGATCGTGGCGAGGGCGTTTACAATATCGTCGACGATGATCCCACGCCGGTGCGTGACTGGCTCATGGCGACCGCCAACATGCTCGGCGCCAAACCGCCGTTCCGCGTTCCCGCGTGGCTGGGCCGCTTTGTGGCCGGACAACATCTCGTTGTCATGATGACAGAGTCCCGCGCAGGGTCGAACGCCAGGGCCAAGCGGGAACTCGGATGGCTGCCACATTATCCATCCTGGCGTCAGGGCTTTTCCGAAATCATCGAAAGGGAATCCGGTCGGCCGCATAGAGACGGATTGGCCGGGAGAGGAGACATTCGGCGGTGATGCCGATCGTGTCATCGACAAGATCGTCGAGAAGCGCGCCACCCTCGTCGTTCCGCCCACGCGAAACCGAAGGGATCAGCGCCCTCAGAGCCTGTTTGGAAAGTCATCGCCCCCCGAACGCAGCGCAGCGTGAAACGGTGCGCTGCTGAGCCGGGGTCTTTGCGAGGTTTTTTTGCAACGATCCCGGTTCGCCGCTCTCGCTATGTGGCTCAGATAGTGAGATCGTCAGTGTCCCGGCGCCGAACCGCCGCGCTTCACGGTGCGCAGCGATAGCGCAAGCGGTATCATCAATCCGGCGAGCGCGGCGAGCATCACGAATACGTCGATATAGGCAAGCAGCACCGCCTGTCCTTGCAGGATCTGCCCGATCACCGCGACGCTCGATCCCGAAGCGCTTCCGGTGGCGCTCCGGGTTTTGAGATAGTCCTGCACACGGGCCAGCATATCATTGTAGACTGGATTCCAGGTGCCGATGTGCTCGATGAGGCGGCTCTGATGAAATTGCTCGCGCTGCGCCAGCATGGTCTGGCTGAGCGAAACGCCGATCGATCCGCCGAAGTTGCGGGCCAGATTGATCAGCGCCGAGGCCTGATCGGTTCTGGACGCCGGAATGCCGTCATAGGACGCCGCGGTGATTGGAATGAAGATCAGCGGCAGGCCCACGCCGAGGATGACGCGCGACCAGGCGAAGAACCAAAAATCGACATCCGGGGTCATGCGCCACAGATCGATCATCGCGACCGCTGCGACGCAAGCGCCGGCGGCGATCAAATAGCGCGGCTGCACGAAGCCGAGCCTGCCGACCACCACCATCATGCACATGGTGACCAGCCCGCCGGGCGAAATCGCCAGTCCAGCCCATGTGGCGGTGTAGTTGTAGCGTTCCTGCAGCAATTGCGGCAGGACCTGTGTAGTCGCAATCAACAGCGCGCCGGTGACCAGCATGATGACGAAGCAGGTGCCGAATTGCCGTGCCGTCAGCATCTTCAGATCGATCAGCGGCTCCTCGCGCGTCAATTCCCACGGGATAAACAGCAGAAGGGCGACCGCCGATAGGGCGGCGAAGGCCACGATGAAGGATGAGTTGAACCAGTCGTCGATCTGCCCCCGGTCGAGAACGACTTCGAGCGCGCCGAGAAAGGTCGCGACGAGTAGGAAGCCGATGAGGTCGAATCTGGGTCCATTGCTCCACATCGCCCGCCGCGCGGCTCGCCGCTCGGGTGAACTGGGGATGATGAAATAGATCAGGACCAGAGAAATGATGCCGACCGGAACATTCATCAGGAAGCACCAGTGCCAGGACCAGTTGTCGCTGAGCCATCCACCCAGCGTCGGCCCGACGACGGGCGCGACCACCACTGCGATGCCGTAGAGTGCGAACCCCTGGCCGCGCTTGGCGGGCGGAAAGGCGGCGGCAAGAATGGATTGCGCGACCGGCGTCATGCCACCGCCGGCCAGTCCCTGCATCACGCGAAAGATCAGCAGCGCCTGCAAATTCCATGCGATGCCGCAGAGGAACGAACTGATAGTGAAGAGCGCGATGCAGGCAAGGAAGAAGTTTCGCCGTCCGAACATCTGCGCAAGCCATCCGCTCGCGGCCAGCACGATCGAATTTGCGACAAGGTAGGTGGTCACCACCCACGAGGCTTCGTCGCTGCTCACCGCAAGACCGCCGGCGATATAGCGCAGCGCGACGTTGGCGATGGTGGTGTCGAGCACCTCCATGAACGTTGCCACCGAGACCAGGACAGCGATCAGCCACGGATTGGCATTGCCATATTCGGAGCTGCCGCTGTCCGCCGCATCGGCCATGGCAACGACGCCTTACGGACGAACCGTGACGGTGGGCACCACCGACATGCCCGGCCCCAGTTCGAGATCCGGACGCTGGTCGAACGTGATCTTGACCGGCACGCGCTGCACCACCTTCACATAATTCCCGGTGGCGTTTTCCGCCGGCAGCAGGCTGAAGGCCGTGCCGCTGCCGGCCTGGATGCTGTTGACGTGACCTGGAAACGACCTGCCATAGGCGTCGATGCTGATCGTGACCGGCTGGCCTGCCTTCATGTCGGCCAGTTGCGATTCCTTGAAGTTCGCGGTGACCCATACGTCGAGCGGAACGACGATCATGATGGACTGGCCGGGAGCAGCAAGCGCCCCCACCGCGGCAGTGAGCTTGGTCACGCGGCCATCGACGGTGGCACGCAATTCCGTGCGCTGCAAGTTGGCGTCGGCCTGCGCCTTCTGAGCCTTGCCCTGCGCGATCTGAGCGAGCGCGCCTGACTTCTGCGCCTTCAACACGTCGATCTGGCGCTGGGCCACTGTGCTCGCGGCTTGCGCGGCGTCGAATGCTGCCTGCTTGCCTAGCAGATCGCTCGATGCCTGCTGCGCGCGTTGCACGGTGCCAGCTCCCGTTCGCACCAGATCCTGATAGCGCTTGTTCTCATCCTGCGCGAATTTCAGCGCAGCCTGTGCTTCACTCTCCTGCTTTTGCGCCTGCTCGATCTGGGCCTGTTGTGCGACGATCTGGGCATCCAGATTTCGCGCGGATGCTTCAGCCTGACGGATCTGCGCCGACGCCTGATCGACGGCGGCCTGATAATCCCGCGGATCGATGCGCGCCAGAAGATCGCCACGATGCACGATCTGGTTGTCGGTCACCGCGACCTCGATGATGTTGCCGGTGACCTGCGGGCTGACGAATACCGGACGAGCATCGATAAACGCATCGTTCGTGCTCTCGTAGTGACGCGCATTGAGATACCAGATGATGCCTCCCACCAGGCCGATGACGATGAGGCCGAAGCTGACGCCGATGGCGATCGGATGCTGACGCACACGATCGATCGGACCGCCGGATGGCTTGTCCGACAGCGGTGCTTTCTCCTGTTTTTTGCTCTTGTCGACGCCTTTATCGGCCGACTCCTGCGGGCGCTCGGCGCGCGTGGCAGCGTCGTCCGAAATGGACGCGTCCTGCGCATCGGCCGGTGCTGTCACGTCAACGGAGCGGCGATCTGCCATGGCAGTTGGTCTGTTCAGGGAATTCATAAGGAATTCTCACCATCGACACCGCTCCGCCGCCAAAGATAGGAACCAGCCAATGGCCCGGCGGTTCCGTTGTGGGCTCATGCCGGTTCGTTGCACGATTAAAGGCGGGAAGCGGATGGCGATGCGATCCAGAAAGATACTGCGCAAGCAGCTGTAGACTCTCGGTCCAAAATCGACACGCCGCAGGTGATGAACGCGAGCGGAACGCCCGCTTTCCTGAAACGTTCGCCATGTTGATATCGAGGCCACCTGTGCGAGGCTCAAGGAAGCGCCAACGATGCGTACCGCAGGCGCGCAACGCCCTGGGCGGATATTATCAGCAGGAACTCGATCTGGTCTCGATGCGAGAGATGTCGCCGCTGATCTTTCCAGTTCCTCAGATCGATTTCTGTCGAATGTGAGAGTTGATTTTCATGAGTTCCGGATGCTTTTTCAGCAAAGCCTTTAAGCCCGGGTAATCCATCTCGGCTGCATGATGGTCTTCAATCAAAAGTTTGGCGAGTTTGAAGTCGTCATCGGTGTCGACCGTAATGCGCCAGTCGCTGAGATCTTCGTCATCCGTGCAGTACGCGTGACGAATATCCGGCATCGACGTGCGAATATATCCTGTGACATGCTCGCGCTCGGACGGAAGCCTGGCATTCTCCGCTGCGACGTCGAGTGAGCGCCGGGAAAAAATCTCGAAATCCATGCCGCGAGGGTAGGTCCGCTTTTCGGCGTTCGAAAGATAAATGGACTCGCTCTTCAGGCTCGAATAGACGTCGAGGCCGGCGCGAATCACGTCTGGACAGATGAGCGGGCAGTCCGACGTCACGCGGATGACGTGGCGGGCCTCGTGTGCCCGCGCCGCTCCCTGGTAACGTTCCAATACGTCATTCTCACTGCCGCGAAATACCGGAACGTCGCGTGCGGCGCAGAGTTCGACAACGGGACCGTCGGAGAGATTCGTTGTCGTCGCGACAATCACGGGCACGCCGACATCGGCGAGGCGATCGAGATGCGTTTCAAGAAGTGTGCGTTCCCCGGCGCGCATCAAGATCTTGCCCGGAAGGCGGGTGCTCGTCATGCGCGCCTGGGTGATGATTACGATCTCATCTGGCATCGTGGCAATCGTGGGAAACACTCAACCCGGCAAGCCTATCGATGCAGCGCGCCGATAATCCAGGGATCGGCGAACGCGCCGTTCCAAATCCCGGCTCGATCGGACTTTGCGAGCTGCTGCTCCGCATTAGGGTCCTTGGAGGATCTCGCATGGTCGACAGCATCGCCGCTCCGCGCCAACCACGGACCAATATGCGCGTCGTGCAGATCGCAACAGCCCACTGATGCGGTATTGGCTGATTCATCAGGCCCGCTTTTCCATCAGGAACCACGTCAGGTCGTCAGCAGGGAATGCCGGGTCCCGATGATAGACAAACCCGTAATCGACAAGCTTTAAATCAGGGTACTTGTCCATCATCTCGCCCGCAAAATCCCGCTTCCACAAACGCCCGCCGTGACCGCGGTAGCTGATCTCCACCACGGAAGGATTGTAGTATTCCGCCACGAGGACATAACGATTGCTGGCTTCATGGAGTCTTGCATAGGCCACCGGCAGCATGTCAGGATTGAGGTGAATCAGAACACCGGCGGTAAATGCCAGATCGACGCTCGACCACCCGACCGGTTCGAACAACGTCGTATTGGAAGCAGCTATTCCGGGTATCGTCGCCAGCCTTTCGAAGGCCAGGCTGTTTATTTCGATGGCTTGGAACGCTGCGTCTGGAAGCAGGGTCTTGAGGGCCAGAATATTAAGGCCGATGTTGGCGCCAAGCTCCCGAACCGACCTGACGTTGCTGCATCGCTGGACAATTCGGGCAAACATCGCGGTTTTGGCGGCCAGCACTTCCTGACTTTGATTCCGCGCGATGTAGTTGTCGCCAAACTCCCCGGCCCAGAATTCCTCCTGTGCTGTGATCTGGGTCATATGTGCTGGTTCCCCTTGAAGTTTCACGCCATTATTACAACTAAAACCAGCCGCGGATCATTGTACATGCTCTCGTCAGGAACCTGCGGGAAGACCAACGCTCCTTTCATTGGCTCCGGCGTCATTGGCTCCGGGCGCACAGGAGAGTAAACCCCCGGCAATGTCAGGCGAGCCGCGGAAGAGGCAAATGGAAGGGCTATGATGGATCGCGAGCAGGTCAAGGCTCATTGGCGGGACTGGGCCTCGAAATTCGGCACCGCGCTCGGCGCCACCACCCGAACCGGAACCGCAAAAATGCTCGAGATCGACGCATTGGCGCGCCGGATGACTGCGATCGGGCTCGGCGATGCGCCGGCACACGTTCTCGAAGTCGGTTGCGGCAATGGCTTGAACTGCTTTGGCCTTGCCGCAAAATTTCCGCGCATGCAACTCGACGGCATCGACTATACCGCGGAAATGATCGATGCCGCGCGTGAAGCAGCCGTTGCCAACGGCTTCCAGGACAGGTCCAGCTTCCGAATCGGCAATGCGCTCGAACTTTCGGCGACCTCGGGATTGCTGGCGCAATACGATGTCGTTTTTACCGATCGCTGCCTGATTAACATCGAATCGGTCGACCTGCAGATGCGTGCCATCACCGGCCTTGCCGCAAGGGTACGGGAGGGCGGGCATCTGATCATGATCGAGAATTCGATGGCGAGCTATGATCGGCAAAATCATTGCCGCACCCTGCTGGACCTGCCCGCGCGCACGCCCGCCGCATTCAACTTGTTCTTCGACGAAACACGCATCCTGCCGCACCTCAAAACGCTCGGTCTTGAGGTCGAGATCGAGGATTTCATTTCGCTTCACGACCTGATGCTCTATGTGCTGGTCCCGGCCATCAATGGAGGCACCGTAGATTACGACCATCCGCTGGTCCATGCGGCAACCCTGCTCAACATAGCGGTATCGGCGGAGACATCGAACGCATTCGGCGCCTTTGGGCAAGGCCGGATGTTTGTCTGTCGGAAACCTTGATGCCGGAAACTGACGCCAGCCCGCTCCACAGCGGCCTCTTTCTCGATCTTGACGGCACGCTCGCCGACAGCCTGACGGCGCTGAAAAACGTCTATCATTCCTTTCTCGCCTCCTTCGGCGCGAGCGGCGACGAGGTCGAGTTTCAGCGGCTCAACGGACCGCCGCTTGGCGAGATTATCGAACGGCTGAGGATGGCTCACAAGCTGCCCGGAACACCGGCCGATCTCCTGCAAAAATACTCGGCGATGGTGTCGCAGGCGCAGCAAAGCGCGCGTCCCGCTGCCGGCGCACATGAATTGCTGGCGCACGCCCGCGCGTGCGGGCTGAAGATCGCCATAGTTACGTCGTCGCCCAGATTGTCCGCGCAGAGATGGCTCGCATTCGGAGGGCTCGCCGACGAGATCGACGATGTGGTCGGCGGCGATGAGGTGAGGGCAGGCAAGCCCGCTGCCGAACCCTACATCAGGGCGCTGAGGCGGCTGCATTGCTCGGCGGCCCTGTCGCATGCCGTCGAGGATTCCCGCATCGGCGCGATGTCGGCGGTTGCCGCGGGGCTCAAAACGTGGGCATTGGCGCCACCGGACAATCGCGCCGGGTGGCCCGGTGAGGTCGTGTTCATCGAACGTCTCGCCGACCTGCTTGGAAGAATACCGGCATGCTGAACGTTCATCTGCTTCAGTCGGAGCCGAGAGTAACGCTGGAAGCGGCAGCGCCAACCATCGGACCGGACATCGAGGCGCGCGTGGACGAAATCTGGCAGCGCGAAAAAGAGCTGCGCTCCCACGATCTCCACAACGGTCGATTGTTCAGCGTCGACTATTGTGATGGGAGAACGATCGTCGGCTGGATTTCGGAGTACCGGTACTTCCTCGCACAACGGCGCGAGCCGAGCCTTCATGCCGCGCTGAAGATAAAACCGCTCGCCGTCACAGGCATCCTGTCTTGTCCGGATGGCGTCTTGTTCGGCCAGCGCAGCGCTCGCTCCGAGATGGACGCCGGGTGCTGGGAGCTGGTGCCGTCCGGCGGCGTTGACGACGCAGCAGTCGGGCCGGCCGGACAGGTGAGCCTCGAACGATGCATTCTGATCGAACTCGAGGAAGAAACCGGCATGGAAGCGTTTCAGTTGTCGGCGCGTTCCAGAGCCGTTGCGCTCGTCGAGGATCCACAAAGCCACGTCATCGACGTCGGAATCACGCTCGCGACCGCCTCCTCGGCTGCGCAAATCCAGCGACGCTTTGCGGCGCTTGAGAATCGCGAATATTCTGAACTTGAAATCGTTGCACCCGCACAGTTGCGGGCGTTTCGGCGCGACCGAGCTGACCAGTTGGGCGCTGTTTCCGCCGCCCTTCTGGATGCTCTCATGCAACCCGGCTTGTGCTCCGGCTTCCTGGGCAGCGCCTTTGACGTCGCGCAAGATAAACCAGGAGCGTAATTGTGATTCAGAGCCCGGAACTCATCATCGCGGGGCGCAAGATCGGCCCGGACTATCCTCCCTACATCATCGCCGAACTGTCGGCGAACCATAACGGCAAGCTTTCGAAGGCGCTGGAACTGATCGAAGCCGCCGCCACCACCGGCGCTGACGCGATCAAGATCCAGACCTATACGGCCGACACGATGACCATTCCTCACGATGGCGCGGAGTTTTTGATCAAGGGCGGCCTGTGGGACGGCTACAGGCTCCACCAGCTCTACCAGCAGGCTCACACGCCCTATGAATGGCACGGGCAAATGTTCGCGAAGGCGCGTGAGTTGGGGATCACGATGTTCTCCAGTCCCTTTGACGAGACCGCCGTCGACCTGCTCGCAGGACTCGATGCTCCCGCCTACAAGATCGCATCGTTCGAGTTGATAGACCTGCCGCTGATCAAATATGTCGCCAAACGAGGCAAACCGATGATCATCTCGACCGGGATGGCCAATCTCGGCGAGATTCAGGAGGCGGTCGAAACAGCGCGCAGCAACGGCGCCGGCGGCATCGCGCTGCTGCACTGCACCAGTGCCTACCCGGCTCCGATCGAGGACGCGAATGTGCGCACGGTGGCGCATCTCGGCCAGGCCTTCAACGCCGTGTCCGGCCTTTCCGATCATGCGCCGGGCTCTGCCGCCTGCGTCGCTTC